>CADBRF010000279.1 GCA_902796975.1 uncultured Coriobacteriaceae bacterium | reverse complement strand
TCGGAGGCATGTGTTGTCGGCATGCTCATGCATACGGTTGCCTTTCTCGGCAAGGCCTCTTCTGAGGAGTTCGAGGAAGTTGACCCGGGCACCATCGAGGCACTTCGAGCCACGGGCGCGACCTGGTGGCAGATTTTTTTCCGTGGTGTCTTCTCTGAGAAGCTCAACGAGATTATCTCGTGGACCTTTATCCGCTTCGAGAGTAATTTCGTGAACGCTGTCGTCGTGGGCGCAATTGCTGGCGCTGGTGGCATTGGCTATCAGCTCTACGTCACTGCCAACTTCTACGTGGATTTCCATGAGGTCGGTTTCATCACCTATATGTGCCTCATGTTCTCCGTTATGCTCGAAGTCATCGCTACCAAGCTGCGCAAACGCCTTGCTGTGAACCGGTAGGAGCGCAGGAAGAAATGGGGGAGGGCATGGACATAGATACGTCGGAAGGGCGAGTTGTTGCGACCACATGCCGCGGCTGTCTCACCAACTGCTCGGTGCTTGTGCACGCACGTGGTGAAGAAGTCGTTGGCATTGAAGGCAATCCTGCTAGCAGCGCGAATCGTGGTCGCGTCTGCTCCAATGCGAAACTCTCCGTTCTCGATTCACTAGACCCGGACCGCATCACGACGCCGCTTCGACGCCGCAATCCAATAAAGGGCAGGTATGAAGAACCCCATTTCGAACCGATCAGCTGGGACGAAGCGATAGACGAAATCGCCGATCGGCTCATGGACCTTCGCACGAGAGGGGAGAGTCACCGTCTCATCGTCGCAAAGGGACGGTCAACAGGCATATCTGGTTTGCTCAATGAGGCGTTTCCGAGCATTTTCGGAACACCAAACCGGGTTACCCATGACTCGATTTGTGCTGAGGCCGAAAAACTATCCACGGGCTGTCTCGATGGCGTTTGGGACTATCACGACTACGATCTCGAGAACGCACAGTTCGTGATTTGCTGGGGGACAGATCCTCTCTCCAGCAACCGCATGAAGACCTTCGCCACGTCGGCCCTTGCGAAAGTGAAGTGCAGGGGATCGCTTGTGGTGGTCGATCCGCGCGAGTCGGTGACGGCGCGGTTTGCCAGCATGCGGCTTCCTGTAGTTCCGGGGACCGATGGTGCCCTTGCCCTTGCGATGGCTCATATCATTCTTCGCGAAGGACTCTGGAACCGAACGTTTGTTGGGGATTTTGCAGACGGCATCAATCAGTTCTCCGCGGGCAAGATGCTCGATTGTGCGACGTGCGAGTTTGTGGAAAATCGGACGAAGGGGCTCGTCACCTGGTGGAATGAGGTGGTCTGTTTCTGCGATGAGGCATGGGCTGCTGGTATATGTGGCGTTGAAGAGGAGAAAATCCGCATTGTTGCGCGAGCATTTGCACAGGCGAGTCCACATGCTGTCTCGTGGGTGTCAACCGGTGTCGCAATGCAGGCCCGCGGCCTCTATGGTTCCATGGCGGCTTATGCTCTCAACGGCTTGGTTGGCTCACTTGGAGCAGTGGGTGGCGTCCTGAGATTCCCACCCATTCCACTCGCACCGCTGCCTTCGACGGATCCCTATCTGGATGATACGGCAAGGCGGGGGCTTGTCATGCCGCCTATCGATGGCAGGAAATCGCTCGAGTTCCTCTCGGGCAAGCAGGGCAAGGCGCATGCAAACCAGCCGGTCAACCGCATCGCCGACGCAATTCTCGCAGAGGACCCATACCCTATCGAGATGATGATCTGCTGCTGGTGCAATTTCCCCTTCAGCTGTACGGGTGCCCAGCGCTGGTATGATGCCCTCGCCAAGCTGCCCTTCCTCGTCGATATCAGCACGCATATCTCCGAGACGGGCTGGTTTGCGGATATCGTCCTGCCCGCACGCTCCCATCTGCTCGAAAGCTGGGGCATTGCCAATGGCAGGCAGAACCGTCATTCCACGGTCTCGATTGAACAGCCGTGCGTAAATCCGCTCGAGGGGACTCGTTCGGACGAGACGGGAGTTCCGCTTCTCATTGCAAAGGCGCTTGCTGAACGAGGGTTTACCGAGCTTCTCGACTACTACGAGCATGAGTTCGCCAATCCAGAGACTGGCGAACCGCCTGCTGATGAAGACGCCCTAGCGATCAACGCAGTGCGTGCCAGGGTGTCTCCACTTCTTGATGATATGCGGTCTGCCGATACAGCACGGGAAACGAAGAAAGCTGGCGCACTTCTTGAAGAGACCAGTGATGCTTGGAGACGCTTCAGGGAACAGGGTGTTTGGAACAGCGAGTCGTCGAGCTTCGGCATTGAAGGCGGATTTGCCACCCCGAGTGGGAAGTTCGAATTTGAGAGCGGCGCGTTGAAGAAAATGATTGCCGAGCATGGGGCAGCCTTTGGCCTCACGAACGATGAAGTGCTTGCCGCCCTTGGCTATGAGGCGAAAGGCGAGCAGGCGTTTCTTCCGCACTACGAGCCACCCCTCCGCCTGGGCGATGCTCAGGAGTATCCATTCGTGTTCACGCAGTATAAGGGCTTTGCGAATCTCGAGGGGCGCTCAGCGAATCTCCCCGAATACTACAAGCTCAAAGGTCGCGACCCAGGTGACGAGGCTGATGACGACGTCATCAAGATTAACCCGGTGGATATGGCACGGCTTGGCATCGAAACGGGGGATACGGTGCGCGTGAGCTCGGTTGCGGGCAGCATTGTCGTGCATGCGAAGTCATGGAAGGGCGTCTTGCCTGGAGTGGTGGCGAAATGCTATGGACAGGGGCACTGGGCTTATGGGACCGTTGCCGCTGCAGATTTCGCACATGGAGTCATGCGTGGAGGCAACAACAACGAGCTCATTGCAGCCGAGTGGGAGCGTATCAGCGGGGCAACCGCTCGCAATGGCGGCCTCATGCGGGTCAAAGTGGAGAAGATTCCAACAGGGTCGGAAGCGGAAACCGACGGTAAAATACAGCGGTGACACCATGGCAAAGGAGAGCAAGGCATGAACAAGGAACTCGTGGAGCTCATCGATAAGTGCAAGCGCGAATGTCTTGAGGATGTGAACCAACCAAAGGAGGTCATGCTCCAGCTGATGAGCATTGACCCCTTTTCGGAAGAAGCGCAGTATGCGCGAGATGCCGCCTGCGAGGCAACGCACACCATCCGCAAGGACCGGGGCAACATCAGCTTCTCGGTGGGTATCGACTACACGCGCTGCACGATGGGGTGTAAGTTCTGCACTTTCGGAAACGGCACAGCGGTGATTCCCGAAGGTGAGGAGATCGTCATTCCCGATGACCGTATCGTCGAGAAAGTGCGCCAGCGCCTACAGCAGGGCTGCAGTTCAACGGTGCTGAGGACCACCGAATCCTTCCCTCATGACCATCTCGTGGCGCTTACCCGACGCATTCGAACGGAGATTCCCGGGAAGTATGGCATCGTCATCAACACCGGCGAGTTAGATGCCCAGATGTGCGAAGACCTCTACGAAGCGGGCGCGACGAGCGCATGTCATTTCCTGCGTCTTCGCGAGGGCATCGACACCAACTTCGACCCCGAGACGCGGCTTGCTACCATGCGTGCAATCGCGGAATCCAAGCTCGAGTTCATCACTGGCATCGATCCTGTGGGCCCTGAGCATACGAATGAGGAAATTGCCGATCTGCTTGTCTTGACGCAGAGTTTCAAGCCGAGCTCCATCTGTATTCAGGCTCGCTGCAATGTCGAAGGTACGCCGTTCGAGAACGCTGGGCTCATCAGCGAAGAGAGGCAGATGCTCCTTGTGGCGGTCGCGCGCCTGACGACGGGCTGCCACATCAACAGCATTGGCTGCCACCCGCATTATGCGGGCACGCTTTACTCCGGCGGTGGCGGCTATAACATCGAATGGGGTGCCGTGCCCCGCGATGCCGAATTCTCCGAGGACGACTGGGAGGGCTTCACCTACGAAATCGCTAAGAAGAGCCTCGAAGATGCGGGGTTCTGGGTTCAGCACGCTACTTTGTATTAGTCGGCGGCCGGCTTCTTGGGCTTAGCCTACAGTTGGCTCATTTGGTTCGTGCAGCCTTCCGCGGCTGCCCACATGAGAGCGCGGTGCTTGAGATATTTCTCATGTTCCAGCTGTTTTTTGCGCTCTTTGCGCTCCGCTGCAGCCTCGGCAATGGAGAAACGGCATCCGCAGTAGTTCTGGCGATACATCCCCAGAGCACGGCTCCGGCGGGTCGCCTCCGGGTAGCAGCTCCGAAAATCGCAGCAAATCGCTTTAATGCCATAACGGTCTGCCGCCCTCTGGAGCTCCTCGAAAATGATGTCGGTGAACTGGTAGGGGCTGATGGTAAGGGTCGTCGTTAGAGAATCGCATCCGTGCTCAACGGCATGCTCTGCCGCGCGTTCGAGCCGGAGCCGGTAGCAGGCACGGCATCGCTTGGGCCGGTCAGTCCCATAGATGGCGACCTGTTCTTCCCATGTTTGCGGATCGTATTCGCCTTCGATGAGCTCGACTTTCTGAGGCTCAGTCACATACTCTTTGAGCGTGGAGAGCCGGTGCTCATAGTCTTCAGGAGGAAAGATATTCGGGTTCTCGTAATCGATGATGAATTCCGTGCCTTCTTCGCTGAAGATGCGAGTCGGCTCAAGAGAGCAGGGACCGCAACAGGCGTGGAGCATGAGCTTTGTCATTTCCCTGCCTCCTGTGCTTTTTTCTGGAGCTCCTTGGGAGTCGTTCCCAGCTTGCTGGCGGCTTCGGTTATCGCCTCCTGCTCGGTGAGCTTGCCGGACTTATAGCCTTCGGCAACATCTGCGAGCTCATCGATGTCATCCGCATGCTCTCCGAGGATCTTTGTGACTTGAGCGTCGTTATCCAAATCGATTCCGTAGTTCTTGGCAAAGCTCTTCGCATCTTGGTACGTCTGCTCATCCACTCCAGCTGCGGTTGCTGCCTCGTGAGCAATGGATGTGCGGTGCACGTGGTTGTAGATGGTGAGCCCTCCGAACAGGAGGAAGGCGATAATTGCCACGCCAACGAGCAACTTGACAAGTTTTTTCATCGATAACTCCAAAACTGCGTACGTGGGCTGCCATGCAAGTGAATCTTCAAGGTTTCAACGCTTGAAGTCTTGCCGGCAGCCATCGAGATTGCCGTGTGTTTTCGAGGCACATCCACTTGGGAAAACGTCCCTGGTTTTGCTGCCCTGCTGCTGAAAAGCAACAAATCTTCATGTGTTTCGTGGCTATCAAGCTTAGTCCCTCCAACTTTGAAAGTCACGATTGAATCATGCCTGTGGGCGTTCTTTTGCCTGTGCTGTTGAGTCCCTTTGGCGGCACTCTGCTAGTATGGTTCGGCTGAAAAAACGGGGAGTGTACATGAAGACTGACGATTTTGATTACGAATTGCCCAAGAGCTTTATCGCGCAGGCGCCCGCCGTGCCTCGCGATTCCTGCAAGCTTCTGGTCTTGAATCGCGATGGCTCCATTGAGCACCGCGTTTTCAGAGATATCATCGAATACCTCAATCCGGGCGATTTGCTCGTCGTGAACAACACGCGCGTCCTCCCTGCCCGCCTGCTTGGCCGCAAGCCGGGTACGGGTGGTGCGGTGGAGACGTTGCTCACCGACAAGGTTGCAGGTGCTCCTGATACTGCAGATGAGCAGACCTGGAACTGCCTTGTCAAACCGGGAAAGCGTCTCAAGCCTGGCGCCCATGTGGAATACCGTAAGAGCGGAAGCGATGAAGGCCCCGTCATTCTCTCAGCCGAAATCATGTCCATCGATGCTGCCAGCGGATCTCGCGCCGTGCGTTTCACGCTGCCCGAGAATATCGCCGAGGTAGAAGACGCTCCCGCCACCGTCAACGATGCCATTCATGCAGTTGGTCATACGCCGCTTCCTCCCTATATCACGGAATACCATGGCGATGACGAGCTCTACCAGACCGTCTATTCCAAGCGCGAGGCAAGCGCGGCTGCGCCCACTGCAGGTCTTCATTTCACTTCCGAACTGCTCGACCGCATCAAGGCTAAGGGCATCGGGCTTGCCACGGTCGATCTCGAGGTCGGCATCGATACCTTCCGCCTGGTTTCCGAGGAGAACGCGGAAGACCACAAGATGCACACCGAGCTCTATTCGATTCCCGAAGCCACGGTTGATGCCATCCAGCGGACCAAGGCCGCGGGTGGGCGCGTTATTGCCGTTGGGACTACGTCGGTGCGTTCGCTGGAAAGTGCCGCGCAGGAAGGCGAGCTCAAACCGTGCGTGCGCAAGGCGACGAGCCTCTACATCATGCCCGGCTACGAGTTCAAGGTAGTAGACGCGATGATTACGAATTTCCACGTTCCGCGGAGCACGCTCGTGATGCTCGTGAGCGCGTTTTCCGGACGCGAGCATATCCTGAACGCCTATGAAGAGGCAAAAGCCAACAACTACCGCTTCTTCAGTTTTGGCGATGCGATGCTGCTACTGTAGCGGCAATACGTCTCTGGGAAGTCTAGAACCATCTTTCCGTCCCAGCTCAACGATGGGCAGTGCACCAGTACAAGGGAGTTTGCATGTTCGAGTTCGACCTTATAGCCACTGATCTTAATACCGCTGCTCGCAGGGGGTGCTTCCATACGCCTCACGGCGATATCCAGACTCCCATTTTCATGCCCGTGGGCACGCAGGCAACGGTCAAGGGCGTCACGGTTCCCGAGCTTGAGCAACTGCATGCGCAGATCATCCTCTCCAATACCTACCATCTCTACCTGCGTCCTGGCACGGACATCATCGAGCGTGCTGGTGGCATCCATAAGTTCATGAGCTGGAACCATCCCGTGCTCACTGATTCTGGTGGATTCCAGGTTTTCAGCCTGGCTGATACGCTTGAGCTCGACGCCGACGGTCTCAACTTCAAATCCATCATCGATGGCAGCAAGCACCGCTGGACACCCGAAAGCAACATGAAAATCCAGGAAGCCATCGGCGCGGATATCATCATGCAGCTCGATCAGTGCACGCACTATCCGGCGACTCGCGATGTAGTTGCGGCAGCGGTGGAACGCTCTGCCAACTGGGCTGCCCGCTGCAAGGCAGCACACACCCGCGAGGACCAGGCGCTTTTCGGCATTGTGCAGGGCGGCGTTTTCGAGGATCTTCG
>CADBRF010000278.1 GCA_902796975.1 uncultured Coriobacteriaceae bacterium | reverse complement strand
TTGCTCATCAAGAAGACGGTGAAGTGGCACTAGAGCTATTTCCCGGGTCAACAAAGAAAAATAGCAGAACATTTTTCTCCTCTGAGTTTGTCCTAATTTGGCATTTCCTCTGGTTGGGTTATGATTCTTGATATGACTTCTGTTTAGAAGCATTGAGATGTATGGAGGCTTGCCATGCTGGGAGATGCTTTTTTCCATCACTTCTTTAATGCCGATGAGTCTGCTGATTCCCAAGAGCGTTTTGGGCTCGGCAGGAGGAGCCGGTCAAAGCGTCTGCGCGAAATCCGCTCGCTCATGCGCAAATACCACGTCATGCGAGGTGTGCGGCCTGCCGATTTCAGAGCTTTGCTTGAAGAGCTTGGCCCTAGTTTCGTGAAAATCGGGCAGACGCTTTCCACACGCTCGGAGATTCTTCCCAAGGTCTATTGCGATGAGCTCACAAAGCTCCAGGCGAATGTCACGCCGCTTCCCTTTGACCAGGTGGAGACTCAGCTTCGCTCAATCTATGGCGACAAGTTCGACAGCATCTTTCAGTCGATTGACCCTCATCCGCTCGGGTCTGCATCACTGGCTCAGGTACACAAGGCTATGCTTCAGTCGGGCGAGGTCGTTGCTGTCAAAGTTCAGAGGCCTGGCGTCAAAGAAACGATGGCCCAAGATATCGATATTATGCGGACCGTTGCTCAACGCATGACCATGGTCATGCCCGATGAGCAGATTCTCGATTTGCGCTCGGTTATTGAGGAGATGTGGAAGACCTTCCTCGAGGAGACGGATTTCGCTCGCGAGGCTAAAAACCTGCAGAGGTTCGCGCAGCTCAATAAGGATGTCGCCTTTGTCGCTTGTCCCAAGGTCTATTCGGACCTTTGCAGCGAGCAGGTCGTGGTCATGGAATACATCGACGGAATTCCCATCTCCAACAGCAAAGCCCTCCTTGAGCAGGAGTATGACCTAAAGGAGATAGGCGAGAAGATGCTCGACAACTACACGTCGCAGATTCTCGACCATGGGTTCTTCCACGCCGATCCGCATCCAGGCAACATCATGATTCGCGGTGGACAGATTGTCTACATCGACCTTGGAAACATGGGCAAGCTCACACCGAGCGAGCGGTCTGGCTTCGGGCGCATCATCAAGGCGGTGGGGGAGGGAGATTCCGCTGCCCTCAAGGACGCTCTTATCTCCTTTGCCATCGTTCGGGATAACAGCACCATAGACCATACGTCCTTCCTGGCAGACCTCGATCTGCTTCTGGAGGATTACGGAACAGGCGATCTGGGAGATATCGATATCGGGCAGTTCCTCTCCGATATTCTCGCCCTCACGCGCGCGAGCAAGGTCACGCTTCCCTCGTCTATCACCAATGTCTCCCGCGGCATTGTGACTATCGAGGGGACTATCTCGCCCTACATCCCCAACGAAAACATCATCGCGATTATCAACAATCACATTCAGAACAGCACCGACAGGCTACAGGAGATGCGGGAACTGCTCGAGGAGACCGCAAAGGCCACGGAGAAGGCAGCAAAAGGCACTCTGCAGACCGCCCAGTACGCTGGTGAGGCGCTTAAGATGCTCACGCGTGGGCAATTGCGGGTGAATACCGAAATGCTTGGCTCTGAAAAGCCCCTTCTCGGCCTCTCCAAAATCATGAACCGTTTGACCATCGCCATCATAACGGCGGGTCTTTTCATCGGCTCGAGTCTCATTGCGCCCTACAGCACAGGCCCACTCATCATCGGCCTTCCCACGCTCTCGTTCTTTGGATATTCCGGCGCGCTCGTTCTCTCGATATGGGTCGTTGTCGATATCTGGCGGCGTCACTGAACGTTCCTTGCCGCTTTCCGCTTCGTTGGGCGCACGATGACCTGATTTTGACGCTCCTCGGGTACAATGCCTGTGTTGTGCCCGCACGTGGCGGGAATGAGGAAAAGAGGGTCCTATGCTCAATTATCAGACTGTTCGCTTTGACCGCGCCTACGGCACGGTAAACCAGCTCAAACCCTCCACCTATCCCGAGATTGCCTTTATCGGCCGCTCCAACGTGGGCAAATCTTCTCTGATGAACGCGATTTTCCGCCGGAAGAACCTTGTCAAGACCTCGGCGACTCCCGGCAAGACCACGAGCATCAACTTTTTCCCTGTGGATAAGGTCAACTTTGTCGATCTGCCAGGCTATGCCTATGCCAAACGATCCAAGGCGGAGCGCAAGCGCATCGGCGAGCTGATTGACGGGTATTTCGAGTCCGGGCGCCGCATTGCGCTCACCTTCCTCCTCATCGATATCCGCCACGATGTCATGAAGAGCGACATCATCATGGCTTCCAAGCTCATGGAAAACGAGATTCCCTTCGCTATCATCTTCACCAAGGCAGACAAGCTCTCCAAGGCGAAAGGGGAGCGGCAGATGCGCGAGCTCTGCGGCCAGCTGAACGTTCCGGGCGATACCGTTGCGCTTTCCACTTCTGTCACCAAGAAGACCGGCATCAACGAGGTCCGCTCCTATATCGAAGAAGCCTTGCGCAAATAGGTCCGAAGTGTTGCGGGACCCTAGATTCGGATTGTTAAAACCATACAGAAAATCATCAATATGTTGAATTATTAACAAAGTTTTTCAACATAAACATACGGTTTGATGTGTTTATATTTTTCCTCGAAGTGTGTAATTTGTATGGTTGTTTTCTTGAGATAATCCATAAATTCACGTGAAATTGGGTGAATTTTCAAAAATCCCGCGTTTTAGGACTATCCTCTGACACATTGCTTTTCCTAGATGCTCTCTGGCATCGTTCTTTTCCTGTACCCAACCAGAGGAGTTTTATGAGTAAGCGCTACCAAAGGGGACTGCATTCCGTAGGCTCCACATCGGCTTCGTCCATGTTCGCACCACGCGGAGTGCACTATGTCAGCCATGCCTCGCGCCGCATCGCTTCGGCCCGCAAGATGGCAGCGGTTCCCCTCGTAGCCTCCTTCCTCGTCATGGGGCCTGTTGCGGCTCCTGCTCTTGCCCAGCCGGCAAATCTCTCCAACGCCTATCCGAGCCATTCCATCACGGCTTCTGCTGCCAGTGGTTCTTACGGCATGCATCTCACCCCCGCAGTTGCCACGACGAGTTTCAAAACCGCCGCAGATTCTGATTTCAGGGAAGCTGCTCTCAAGGCGGGAAAGTCCAACAAGCTTGTTTCGACTGCTGATGATGAGGACTACCTCAAGACTGGCGATTTCTATCTGAGACAGTCTGGTTCTGGTCGTTGCACCATTACGTCTGTGGCGATGATGGTTCGCCGTGCTGCCTATCTCGATGGCAACGACGATTGGGAGAGCATCACCGAGCGCTCTGTTGCGGCAACGGGTTGGACTTCTGCTGGCGTTAAGTTCAGCTTCTCCACGGCTGGGTATACCGTGAAGAAAATCTCCGTTTCTGGCACGACCGCGAGTCTCAAAGCTTTGCTCGAAGAGCATCCTGAAGGCGTTGCAATTTACGATTCGAGCCTTCCCCATGCAGTCTGCCTTACCGATTACGATGAGGAAACGGGTACCTTCTACTGCGGAGATCCCGCTGGCTACTATTCTGGTAAGCGCATCACCTTGGGCAGCTCCTGGAACGGTGCATGCCGAGGTGGCCAGAGTGGCGTTGTAAGCCACATAACCTCCGCTTGGGTCATCACCAACCGCTAATTGCGTATCTAAACTACAGAGACTTGGCAGAAGCGCTCTCTTGCTCTAACGGCTGGAGGGCGCTTCTCCTATTTGGTTGCAGTTGAGAGCGAACGAGTCTATGGCAGTTACTCTGCCTCTTCATCTGTTTCACGGTCGACGCGGCGCATGAGAGTCCACGAGCTCATGAGCACGCCGAGGGAAAAGACTGCCGAGACTGCAAACGCAAGGCGGAAGGACCAAACCAGCCCCAGACCGAAAAGCGGCAGGGCTTCAGCACAAAATACCATTGCAGTCGTGC
>CADBRF010000277.1 GCA_902796975.1 uncultured Coriobacteriaceae bacterium | reverse complement strand
AAAGTCACCTACAACGCTCGTGCCGTGCTTGAGAAGGCGCACGCGACAGATATCCCCGTCTATGCGGGCTGCGATCGCCCACTCATCAGAGAGCAGGAAGTCGCTGCAACGATACATGGAGAAACCGGCCTGGACGGCGTGGAACTACCCGAACCCACCCGCCCGCTCGAGCAGATGCATGCAGTGAACTACATCATTAAGACCATTATGGAAAACGAGCCAGGTACCATCACGCTCGTTCCAACCGGCCCGCTTACCAACATCGCGATGGCGTGCCGTCTTGAACCGAGAATCGTTTCGCGTGTGAAGGAAGTCGTCCTCATGGGTGGCGGCTACCATGTTGGCAACTGGAGCGCTGTCGCGGAATTCAACATCAAGGTGGATCCAGACGCCGCTCATATCGTCTTCAATGAGCCGTGGCCCATCACGATGGTTGGCCTCGATCTCACACACCAGGCCCTCTGCACACCTGCTGCCCAGGCGCAAATCGAATCCGTGGGGACTCCCCTCTCTCAGTTCGTAAGCGGCCTCATGGATTTCTTCCGCAAGGCATACCAGGACAACCAGGATTTTGTCGACCCGCCCGTCCATGACCCTTGCACTATCGCCTACCTCATCGACCCCGCCGTCGTGCAGACCAGACGTTGCCCTGTCGATGTGGAAATTCGCGGTGAGCTGACCCTGGGTATGACCGTCGCCGATCTCCGTGGTCCGGAACCCTCCCCTGAAGAATGCCACACCCAGGTCGCCACCAAGTTGGACTGGCAGAAATTCTGGGATCTCGTTACCGATACTATCAGGAGAATTGGATAAAGCACGATGACACAAGAAACTACACAATCTCAGGGCAGGAAGCGCTCAATTGCTGCCCTCATGGCAGCCCTTCTCGTCGCGATTTTCGCCTTCCAGCTCAATGCGTCGATGCTCTCCCCAGCTCTTGTTACCATGCAGCAGGAGCTCCACACCACAGACGTCGCCATCGGCAACACGCAGACGGTCTTCTTCACGGCTGCGGCTCTTTTCTCCCTCTTCCTCCCGCGCTTGGCAGACCTTATCGGGCGCAAAAAGGTTCTCACGGGCATGCTCGCTCTCACGGCGCTGGGCTGCATCGTGAGCGCACTCGCTCCCAACGTGAGCGTTCTCATGATCGGCCGTGTCCTGCAGGGCGTCGCTGGTCCTGTTGTCCCCATGTGTCTCATCATGCTGCATGCCGAGGTGACCGAAGAGGCCCGCTACACCCGGCTCATGGCCATTCTCACCTCAGTCAACGGCGGCATTGCCGGTGTTGACGCCCTGCTTGGCGGTTGGCTTGCGGGCAATTTCGGGTTCCGCGCCGTCTTCATCGTGATGGCAGCTGTCGCGATTCTCGCAGTAATCCTGGTCTTCGTCTTCGCAAACGAGAGCACCGCGGAAGAGACACCCAAGATGGACTGGGCAGGCGTCTTCTCGCTCGGCATCGCCTTCCTTGCAACCTACCTCGCCATCAACGAAATCCAGAAGCTCGCGGGTGCCAACCTCGCGCTCGTCATCGTGCTGGTCGTGGTAGCTGTAGTCTTCTTTGTCATCTTCTGGAATATCGAGAAGAAGAAGGAAGCTCCACTCGTATCCACGCATTACCTGCGTCAGCGCCGCACCTGGGGTCTTCTGCTCACCACGCTCCTCACCATGACGGGCGTCTTCGCCGTTATGAACGGCATTGTCCCTGCAATTGCGCAAGACCCGAACATGGGGGTCAACCTGGGAGCCGACGTGGTCTCCATCGCCACCCTTACCCCCTATGCGCTCCTCGGCCTTTGCTTCGGCCCTGTCGCCGGTGTGCTGGCCAGCAAATTTGGCTACCACAAGGTGCTTCGCTGCGGTCTCATCGTGAGCATATGCGGTGTAATCTTCGGTTTCATGCTGGCGCATTCTGCGTCCATCCCCGGACTTGTCATAATCTCTGTGGTCCTCGGCGTCGCATACGCTGGCACTGCGAACATCATGCTCAATGGCCTCGGCATCGTGCTTTCGCCAAAGGACAACCCAGGCTACCTCCCCGGCATGAACGCAGGCGCTTTTAACCTTGGCGCGGGCCTCAGCTTCGCCATTCTCTACGCCGTCATGCAGACCGTTGCCGCAACAGGTGGGGCAGCAGCTGGCTACTCCTCTGCAATGATCGCCTCTGCCATTCTTATTGCCCTGGCCCTTGCCTGCTCTTTCCTCATTCCGAAGGAAGAAGATGCTGACAACAGCTAGAGCTTGAGATTTTCAAATCCGAAGTTTTTCCGGCTACTGCAATATCGTGGCAGCCGAATTCACCTGACAAGAAGTGGAGCGCGCACGTGAGCAACGTCATTGTTTTCGGCAGCCTCAACATGGATCTCTCTATCGAAAGCGGCCATATGCCCGCTCTGGGCGAAACCGTCATCGGAGGAGGATTCCTCACTAACCCTGGCGGCAAAGGGGCAAATCAGGCTGCTGCCGCTGCCAAGCTTGGAGCTAGCGTCACCATGCTCGGCGCCGTGGGTTGCGACGGACTGGGCGACCGCATGATTGCCGCTCTTGCAGAATACGTCGTGAACTGCGAGTACATCCAACGTGCTGAAGATGTCTCAACTGGTGTCGCATTGATTACACGCGTGGGAGGAGACAATTTCATCACGGTCGATCCCGGCGCAAATCTCCTCCCTACTATCCAGGATGTACGCGAGTCGCTTGACGCGGTGGCTGAGGAGGGCGATGTCTTCCTTTGCCAGCTAGAGTGCGATTTCGAGACAACCATACAGGCCATTAGAGAAGCTCACGAACGAGGTATGTTCACGGCTCTCAATCCTGCACCCGCACGCCAACTGCCGGATGACCTGTACCGGGACCTCGACCTGCTCGTCGTGAACGAAAGCGAGTGCGAATTGCTCACGAGCATCTATCCGGAAAACGAGGAATCCGCGCTCATCGCCATTGAACGGCTCACAAATGCCGGAGTGGGTACGGTTGCCGTCACTCTCGGCGCCCGTGGATCTATCGTGGTAAGCATGGGCAAGGTCATTCGATCCGTTCCGCCTCAGGTGGAGGCGATAGATACAACTTGCGCAGGCGACACCTATCTGGGAGCGCTTGTTTCAGGATACGCCAGAGGTTTGAAACTCGAAGAGGCAGTCGACCTCGCTACCCGTGCAAGCGCTATCGCAACGACAAGGATCGGAGCTCAGCAGTCTATTCCGCTCCTCGCCGACCTCGACCAGTAGCATTTCTTCGCTGGACCAAGGCAGTTACCTCGTAGTCATTTGTCATGTGACGAATGACTTCGAGACAACTGCCATGGTCATGTTTCTTTAGTCATCCAGCCATTCGACGTCGCCAGTCTCGATATCGTAGACAGCGCCGATTGCCTTCATCTCACCAAGCTCTGGGTGATCTGCAAATGCTTCACGCACGACCTTCACACTGTGCAAGGTATTGAGTTCGCTTGCTCTGAGGTCATCGTGCTCCTCGCCAATGGCTTTCTCAATGTCATCGACAATGCTTTGAATGAATCCGTCTGCTTCACCGGTGATTGCCGCTCCAACTGCCCCGCAGTGCGTGTGGCCGAGCACGACAACGAGTGGGCAGCCTAGATGCCCAGCAGCATATTCAATACTTCCCAGCTGGTGATTGTCGATAACATTCCCAGCTACGCGAATCGTAAAAAGCTCCCCGATGCCAGCAGAAAAAATGGCTTCGGGAATCACGCGGGAATCCGAACAAGCGATAACAATCGCATAAGGGTGCTGACCGTTCTGCGCAGTATCCTTCCGAATTTCAGGCGAGATGTCTCCCAAATTATGCAAGGCCTGCAAATAGGCAAGGTTTCCGCTCTTCAGCTTTTCGAGGCTCATCTCTGCGTTCATGCTCTTCCTTCTTTCAAGTGTTGCTCAATTCGCCGGACATCTCTCACCAAGGGCGCATGCCAGCTGCATATCAGGCAAAACGTTGGTCGTGCTGAGCAGCACGTTTGACAATCATGAAGTTAATCACATAGATAATAACGACGACGAGTAGGAACAAAAGTTGGGTTCCATCGATTTCAATCATCGCGGCTGAATCGTAGAGCCCGTGCAGAAAGACCGAGAGCACAAAACCCGTCGCAATGAGCACACCCGAGGAGAATCTGTTTCCGCGCACCGATAGAGCTTTTGCCTGTCCATAGAAGAGGCCAAAGAGGACCGCAAAGCCCATATGCGCAGGGATAGCGAGCAGAGCGCGCGTGAAGAGAACACCCGTGCCATAGGTGAGCCCGTACATAATGTTTTCCATGCCGGCAAAGCCCAGGGAGACAAAGACCGCATAGACAATGCCATCGAACCTGCAGTTGAAGGCAGGGTGCTGCCAGGTCCGACGTGCCATAAGGATATACTTCGCTCCTTCTTCGACGACGCCTACGATGAGAAAATCACTGAGCACCGTATAGGCAACGCCATCGTGTCTGAGCCCAGAGAAGGCATCGAAGAAGGAGAAGGCGACGCTCTCCAGAACGCTCGCGATAAAGCCAGCAAGGACGCCGGCAAGCACAAGTCTCCAGAGAAGGTTTCCCGGTTCCTTATCAAGAGGGTCGATATTGTATACGTACATCATGAGCCCCACTGCAGGCCCGAGCGCAAGCACGAGGAAGGTGAGGACGTAGAGGTTGAAACCAGTAGCAAAAAGCGTAATCACGGGCACTTCTTTCGCCGGACACAACGAGGGATCTTACGGAGGCATACTAGCACGAAGGAGCGCTAGGAAGAGTTATTGAGAATTGTCGGTAATAATCACCGTTGCCGGTGGTAACATCCGAGTTCGCTTGCACATAGCTTCAAGCATTCCAGACGAGAAAGTCCTATGAGCAATGAGAAACTACAAAGGCCCTATACTCCTCCTCATCACCGCTATGCTCTGGGGCTTTGCCTTTGTCGCCCAGACAGCCGGCGGCGATCAGGTGGGTGCCTTCACCTTCAATTTCTCACGTAACTTTGTCGGAGCGCTTTTTCTCACGGGCGTTATCTACTGGCGCAAGCAAACAGGCGTAGACAAGCCCTACAGCGCCCCCGGCAGCGGCTATACGAGGAGGACTTTCATCATCGCGGGTGTGTCCTGTGGCGTTGTCCTCTTCTTGGGGGCTTGGCTCCAGCAGGCAGGCATCAACTCCTACCCGGATGGAACCGCAGCTTCGGGCAGGTCCGGCTTCATCACCGCGCTCTATATGGTTATTGTCGCTCTATACAGCATGTTTGCTGAAAAGAAGACCCACCCCATTGTATTTCTCGCTGTTATCGTGGCGGTTGTGGGTATGTGGTTCCTCTGCGTTCCCAACGGTTTCGGAAACCTGTACTGGGGCGATGTCCTTGTCTTTATCTGCGCATTCGCCTATGCGGCACACATTATTGTCATCGACCGTTTCACCCAGGTGGACGGCGTGAGACTCTCCCGCCTTCAGCTGCTTATTTCTGGGTCCATTGCCCTTGTATGCGCCATGATTTTCGAACATCCCGAGCCAGCTCAAATCGCTGCAGCGGCAATTCCCATTCTCTATGCGGGAATCTGTTCTGATGGTATTGCCTATACTCTCCAGATAATTGCCCAGAAAAGCACGGACCCGACTGTTGCTTCCATCCTCATGAGCCTCGAGTCCGTGTTCGCGGGGTTGGGTGGCTGGCTTATCCTCTCCGAATCCCTCACGCCAATCGAGTTGTTCGGCTGCGTGCTGGTCTTGGCGGCTGTCATGTTGGCCCAGGTTCCCGAATTCAGAGAGAATGCCCTCAAGAAAAAGCAAGCACAAGGCTAGAGTGAAGGTTTCAATAGACCTGCGAGGCATTTAGCTTTGCGCAAAGTCAAGATGCCAGCGCCGTTACTTCATAGGCTTCGGGCATTCGCAGCGATGTAAATGAAAATGCCGCATCTATAATGCTCTGAAAGAACAACACAGCAGCAGGTTGCTAAGGTAGGCAAAGGTGCAAAAGCTATTCGCATATTGGAAAGGGCTAGGGACTTTCATCAGTTCGCATCTGATGATTCTCGTCCCACTCGGCATCGTATGCGGCATTGCCTTCCCAGAGCAGATTTCGCCCACGCGTGTTATTGTTCCTGCAATCTTTGCCATCATGACCTACCAAAGCGCACTGGGCGTCAATCTGAAGAGTTTGAAGGAGGCAGTCGCCCATCCGGGAGCTATTTTCCTCGCCTTGGTTTTCGCCCATGTCATTACCCCAGTGCTTGCCTATTTTGTGGGCACCATCTTCTTTGGATACAGCTCGGAGATTATGACAGGTATTGTGCTGGAATACGTCGTCCCAATCGCAACGACCTCTGTCATGTGGGTGAGCATGTATCGAGGTAATGTCGCAGTTGTGCTTGCGACGCTCCTTGCCTCCATCTGCATTTCACCTCTTACCATCCCCGCAACCCTTCATATCCTCCTTGGGTCAAGAGTCGAGATCTCCTTTGCTGGAATGGCTGCAAATATGCTCTTTATGGTGGTTATCCCCGCGCTTGCCGCCCTCATAACCAACGAGCTCACGCACGGGTGGGCTGCGCGGCGTCTCCAGCCTGCTCTGGCACCGCTGTCCCGTATCATCCTGCTTGTCATCATCACATCGAATACAACGACGATCGCCTACTATGTGCGCAACCTCACACCAGAGCTCATCGGCATCACAGTCTTTATCGGACTCTTCGCCGTATTCAATTTTCTCATGGGCATCATTCTGGGGCTTATAACTCATCAGAAACGCGATAGATTCGTCTGTCTCACCTTTGAGACGGGCATGCGGAACATATCAGCAGGTGCGGTCCTCGCCGTCCAGTATTTCGGTCCGGCAACAGTCTTCCCCGTCATGGCGGGCACCTTCTTCCAGCAATTTCTGGGAGCCGTCTTCGGCAAGGTGATGGAGCGCGTTTTGGAAAAGCTCGACAGCAAGAAGGACGCCAGAGACGAATAGCCGCTCTATGCAGTCACCGAACCGGTAGCTTCCTCAATTTTCGCCAGGAATCGAGTACCTCGAGATTGTTGAGTTTTGCATCAGTAAGAGTGTCGTGAGCATCATAGACGAGTTTGAGGGAAAAGAAGGACATCTCTGGCTTGTCAAGCAGAGCGAGAAAAATCTCGTCACCTTCCCAATGAGGCAGGCTGTTCATCTCATCCTTTGGCACCCATTCGAGCACACCCTCGTCGCTTTGGCGTAGCGAACCTTTCCACGCATCCACCGTGAAGAGGTGCATGTACTCAGTTTCCGCACGCTGGGAAACAAAGGTCACAACACCTCGGTAACGCCAGCTCAGAGGCGTAACTCCAGTCTCCTCTTGGACTTCCCGAAGCATACATTCTTCAGGGGATTCGCCGTCTTCGAACTTGCCGCCGACACCAATCCATTTGCCATGGCTCACATCATGGGCCTCGTCTTTCGCGACGCGATGGAGCATGAGATAGCATCCGTCGCGATCAATATAGACAAGAGTTGTTTCCATACAAGTCCATTCGCAAGATAGGTGTAGATGCCCAATTGAATTGGGATTTAGCGCCATGCAATCTCAGCGGCAACCAACAGCTAACATTGCGCATTACGAACGTCGGATAATGAAAAAGCTGCCACTGCGAAGCGTGACGTCAACAAGACCCTTTTTTAGGCTCTTCGGTGGCTTCTGTGGGAGAGATTCCGGCATAGGCCCAGCTCAGCGGGCGAAAACAACGATCTGGAACTGAAACGGCCCCGGGAGGGGCCGTTT
>CADBRF010000276.1 GCA_902796975.1 uncultured Coriobacteriaceae bacterium | reverse complement strand
GGGCGGCCAGGCTTCGAAGGCTTCCAACATCGGCCAGGTGGCGCAGTTCGCCGCCGCCGGCAAGGAAATCAAGAAGAAGAGCCTTGCCGAGTTGGCGATGAATTACGGCTACGTCTACGTTGCCCAGGTCGCCATGGGCGCGAATGCCAACCAGACCCTCAAGGCTATCCGCGAGGCAGAGGCCTATGATGGCCCGTCGCTCATCATCGGCTACAGCCCCTGCGAGATGCACTCCATCAAGGGCGGCATGAAGAACTGCCATTCCGAGATGAAGAAAGCCGTGGATTGCGGATACTGGAACCTCTTCCGCTTCGATCCCTCTGCTGAAGAGGGCAAGAAGTTCACGCTCGACTCCAAGGAGCCGGCAGGTGGCTATCGTGACTTCCTCATGAACGAAGCTCGTTACAGCCGCCTCACCCGCGAGTTCCCGGATCGTGCTGAGGAGCTCTTCGAACGCAACGAGCAGGCAGCTATGGACCGCTACCAGCATCTCCTCAAGCTCAAGGCGATGTATTCTAACGAGTAGGCGCCACTCGAAATATTGAACTAGCAAACTGAAGGCCGTATCGAGAAATTGATACGGCCTCCTTCGTTGTATGAAGCTATGCACTCACTGGAGTTCCAGAGTGTACCTTAGAGGTTCCTCGTTTTTTCAGCATCACAAACGAGGACAACCATGCAGGCTAAAACTGCGTCTTGGGAATCTCTAGAGCTTGCGATTATGAGCCATCATATAGAGGTCGAAAACGCCGCTGAGAAGCAACGTCACGCCCATGAAAGCGATTATCATATCCGCGATGAAACCCGGGTGCAGGCAGATAAGGATGCCAAGGACGAGTACGAGAACGCCCATGACAAGGGTAACTTTCCAACCTGCGTCTCCAACCTGGGAGAGAGCATAGGCATTGGCGAGATCCGAAAAACCTCCCAGCACGAGCAAAATGCCCATGATGACCGGGAAAAGGTCGACGATTGCAGTTGTTGCAAGAATGAAGATAAGACCGAGGAAGGCGAGGAACACCGCCGCTACCACCTGCATGGGGTCATGGTTTGCCCGCACAAAATACACGAGCGCACAGGCGATAGCACCGCCGATGCAGACGTAACCCATAAAGCGAATAAGAACTTCAAGAACCTGAGCTTGGCCGAAAATGAGAATCAGGCCAAACACAATAGCTGCTATAGCAGCCACCAGCCTATTCTTCAGAAAGCTTGAAAGTCTCTCATTCATGAAACGCCCCAATCCTTAAGGTGCCAGTAAATGTTTACGAACAACAATAGCGTGCTGTTATTTATTCCAACCTAAGATATACCGCGCAACGCCCAACAGATGCAAGAATCTTATCTGCTATGCTTTCATCTTGTAACGAACATCCTGTGAAGTTTGTCATTACTGCAAGCATCTGAGAAACGAAGGCCCACTCGCTGTGTCAAAACGTGCATATATTGCTATCGATTTGAAGTCCTTCTATGCCTCTGTGGAATGCATGGAACAGGGTCTCGACCCGCTGACGACCAATCTCGTCGTCGCAGACGTGAGCCGCACAGAGAAGACCATTTGCCTTGCCGTATCCCCCTCTCTCAAGCAGCTGGGCATTCCCGGCAGGCCCCGCCTTTTCGAAGTTGTCCAAAAGGTCAAGAAGGCAAACCAAAATCGACAGCGCAAAGCGCCCCACCACACGTTTGCCGGCGAATCGTCCAATGCGGACGTGCTCTCCCACCACCCTGAGCTAGCCATCTCCTATATTGTGGCACGTCCCCGCATGTCGCTCTACATGCAGCGCAGCAGGGAAATCTACGAGATCTATTTGAGATACGTAGCACCCGAGGATATTCACGTCTATTCCATCGATGAGGTTTTCATCGACGTCACGGGCTATCTGCGGACAAGCGGCCTGACACCCCACGGCTTTGCCCTCATGCTCATCAGGGAGGTGCTGAAGGAGACGGGAATTACGGCGACAGCGGGCATTGGCGAAAATCTCTACCTCGCAAAAGTCGCCATGGATATTGTCGCCAAGCATGTGGATGCCGATGAGGATGGGGTTCGCATCGCCGAGCTTGATGAGCTTAGCTACCGGAAGGAGCTCTGGAATCACCGTCCCCTCACTGACTTCTGGCGGGTAGGCAGAGGATACGCCCGCAAGCTCGAGGAAAACGGCATGTGGACCATGGGGGATATCGCCCGCGCGTCACTCCAGGGTCCGGACCAGCGCAAGAACGAAGCCCTCCTCTATGAGCTTTTCGGTGTCAACGCCGAGCTTCTCATCGACCATGCCTGGGGATGGGAACCGTGCACTATTGCTGATGTCAAGGCATATAAACCTAGCAGCAACAGCCTTGGAGCTGGCCAAGTGCTGACGCAACCCTATGATTTCGAAAAATCACGCCTTGTCGTCCATGAGATGGCTGAACAGCTCGCCATGTCGCTTCTTGAGAAGCATCTCGTAAGTGACACCTTTGTGCTCACGGTTGGTTACGATATCGAGAATATAGAGCACGGAAGCTACCGGGGGGAAACCACCACCGACTACTATGGCAGGACAATGCCAAAGCATGCCCATGGGACGGCGCATCTTCAAGCACCCACTTCGTCTGCTCGCACTATCGTTCATGCAGTTCTCGACCTCTTCGATAAGGTTGCGAATAAAGAACTGCTAACTAGGCGGTTCAATCTGACGGCTGCCAACGTGGTTGACGAAAATTCTGTTTCAGAAAAGCCCGGAGAAGCTGAACAGCTGACCCTAAACATGGGATTGTCAACAGACAATTCAGAGCAAGAGGTAGACACCGAGCAGCTTAAACTAGAACGTCAGCGCCAGGAGGCAATGCTCAAAGCCCGCAAGCGTTTCGGAAAAAATGCTGTGCTCAAGGGCATGGACCTGCGCGAAGGAGCCACGACAATTGACCGCAACAGCAGAATAGGCGGGCATCTGGCATGAAGAGCGAACGCGGATATTCTGAAAACTTTGTTGGGAATAGCGAGACAATCGATGAT
>CADBRF010000275.1 GCA_902796975.1 uncultured Coriobacteriaceae bacterium | reverse complement strand
GGGAGATGCCGGCTGTTTCTCCTTCTATCCTACCAAGAATCTCGGTGCCTTTGGCGATGCCGGTATGGTCACCACCAACGACGACGACATCGCGGAATCTGTCCGCGCCTTCAAGGCTCATGCTGCTGGCAAGATCGGCTTCCGCACTGCAGAGCGTCTGGGCCGCATCTCTGAGGAGGACAAGCCCCAGTCTGCCCAGGAAGCCACGGACCTGTACGACCCCTACAAGTACTTCAACTTCCTCATCGCAGACAACTCTCGTATGGACAGCATCCAGGCTGCTGTGCTCGATGTAAAGCTCAAGAAGCTGGACGAGTACAATGCCGCTCGCCGCGCCATCGCGCATCGCTATACCGAGGAACTCGCCGGGCTGCCGCTCGTGCTTCCTGCGAGCAATGATAGCGATATTCGCCAGTCCTGCTGGCACCAGTACGCCATTCTCTGCGAACAGAAGGACGAGCTCATCGCCCATCTCTCCGAGGCGGGCATTGGCACCGGCGCCTTCTATCCTGTTCCGCTGCACCTGCAGAAGGCATTCGCCAACTTGGGCTACGAGGAATGCTCGCTGCCCGTTGCCGAGAGCGTCTGCAATCGCTCCATCTGCCTGCCCATCTTCCCCGAGCTCACGGAAGAAGAGCAGACCACGGTCATCGACAGCATCAAGAGCTTCTTCGAATAGGAGTGATGAACTTGAGCACTATCAAGCTGGGCATCATCGGCGTTGGCAACATGGGCAAGAACCATGTTCGCATTGCCCGTGAGCTGAAGGAAGAGTTTTCGCTCGATGCTGTTTTCGATCCCGATGCGGCACGTGTTGAGCAGCTGGGCCTCACCGATATCGCCTGCGGTTCCGAAGCGGAGCTCATGGACAAGGTCGAGGCGGTTATCGTCGCATCACCGTCTTCAATGCACAAGCGCGTTGGCCTGCTTGCCGCCGAGAAGAACGTCCATCTTCTCATGGAGAAGCCCCTTGCCCTCTCCGAGGCAGATGCTCGCGAGGTTGTCGAGGCTTTCGAGAAAAACGGCAAGGCCCTCATGACCGACCACGTGGAGCGCTACAACCCCGTGGTTCGCGAGCTCAGCAAGATTCTCGAGAAAGAGCAAATTGCCGGCGTCGAGATCGAGCGCTGCTCGCCCATGGACCGTCGAATCAGTGACACCGATGTCATCTACGACCTCATGATTCACGACGTGGACATCCTCATGAACGCCATCATGCCGGGTGTGGATTTCCGCTCCTGCAGCGCGTACGGCACCAAGGTCTACAGCGAGAACTTCATGGACTACGTGCAGGCGCTCTTCCAGTTCGACAACGATGTTGTCGCGTCGGTTATCAGCTCTCGCACCACCGAGAGCAAGATTCGCAAGGTGCGCGTGCACTGTGCCACCTGCTTTGTGGACGCAGATCTGCTCAACCGCCGTCTCACCGTCACGCGCAAGACGCGTTACACGCTCGATGTCGGTTACGATCCCCGCTACTCCCAGGAGAACATCATCGAGCAGGTGTTCGTCCCCAATGTGGAGCCGCTGCGCATGAGCCAGCTGCAGTTTGCCGAGTGTATCCGCGAGGGCAAGGAATCCCTCACGAGTGGCAAGAGTGCCCTCAAGAGCCTCAACGCCCTCGATACCATCAAGAGCCTCGTGTACTAGGCACATCGCTTTAGAACGCGGATAAGGCCCTGTTTCCGTTGCTGGGAACAGGGCCTTTTCATGAGTTGATGATTGAACTAAAGCCAGCATGAGTCTGGCTTCTGTAACCATGGGGCTCGCAGTCTATTTCTGCTGTAGTCCGCCGTCTTCCGCAGACTCATAGGTGCGACCGCAGGTGGGGCAGACGAGGTTCTCGTCGAGCTTGTGACCGCATTCACACACCCAGCCAATCTGACGTGCTGGAACACCAACCATCAGAGCATGGGCGGGAACGTCGTGGGTCACAACAGCTCCGGAGCCGATAGTGGCAAAGCTGCCGATGGTGTTGCCGCAGACGATGGTCGCGTTCGCACCGATGGAAGCGCCATGCTTGACTAGTGTCTTGGAGATAGTCCAGCCTTGATCGCTATGAGCGCGGGGCGTGAAATCGTTAGTGAAGACGCAGGAGGGACCACAGAAGACGTCATCCTCGAGCACGACGCCGTCGTAGACGGAGACATTATTCTGAACCTTACAGCGGTCGCCGATAACTGCCTCAGAGCCGACGTTAGTGTTCTGACCGAAGACGCAGTCCTTGCCGATAATAGCGCCGGATTGAACGTGTGAGAAATGCCAAATCTTGGTGCCCGCGCCTATGTTTGCGCCCTCGTCCACAAAGCTCGTTGGATGAACAAAGTATTCGGTGTCCATGGATGCTCCCTATCTTTCGTCGAGCGCGCAAATGGCTTCGTAGACGCGCTTGGAATTGTTATGGTCAGAGTAGGCGAAGAAGGCATCGCCACGTTTGGCGTATTCATCGCTGAGCTTGCAATCGTTGCGAATGGCATCGACGATGGTGCTGACGGCTGCTTCGTAGTCGTAAACCACGGGACCGAAGCCGTCTTTCTCGTATTTGAAGTAGCCCTCTTCGTAGAAATGCATATCCCAGTACTCTTTATAGTCGAACTGGGTGTAGATGACCGGCTTGCGCTGCCAGCCAAAGTCAAAGGCGACGCTTGAGTAGTCGGTAATCATGAGAGATGCGCGGTTAAGGATGGATTCGTAGTTGGCGAGACCGGAGCCCACGGTGATGAGTTCGTTCCCGTGGAAATCGCATGCCTGCGCTTCAAAGGAAGGATGCACATAGAATTCCCCCCTGTAGCCCTTTTCCTTGAGAGCGGCAAGGATGCGCTCGTCATTGATGAGCGTGTTGTAGAAATGGCAGTAGTTGGAGTTCTTGAAGCCCTCGTTGTACTTGCGGCGTCTCTCAAAGGGGTCAGGCTCGCCCGCCAGCGCCTCACGCCAGGTGGGCAGGAAGATAACGAGCTTTTCTGGCTCCTGAACGCCCAATGCGTCATGGCGTGGCATACCGGTGAGCGCAATCTGGTCTGGCGCATAGGCGTAGTCTTGGCCCAGCAGCTGTTCGCGCTCGCGCGCGGCGCTTGTAGTGATGAGGGCAGCGTTCTTGTTAAAGCGAGTGAGCCATCCGGAAAGGTTGCCTGGCATGACACCATGTTGGATATAGACGTAATCGAAATCATAGAGGTCAGCAAAGACATAGCCATCCTGTAACCAGGGATTGATGACCGAGGCGTCAGCATGTGCGGAGATGATCTTATCCGCCATGAGGAAGAGAAGCTTGTACTTCTCGGAATGAGGCTCGAGCACAGTGCCGTAGCTCTTCAAACGCTCGTAATCAGCGTATTCCTTCTCGTAGAGGAAGTAGATATCGTACTTCTCGCTCGCGTTGATGGAAGAGAGATAACGGAAGAGATTCTCGCCATTGTCGCCCGCCTTATTGAAACGGTCGGAGAGAATCCAGATTGGCTTCTTCTGGGAACGCTTTTTGCGGATGGCCTT
>CADBRF010000274.1 GCA_902796975.1 uncultured Coriobacteriaceae bacterium | reverse complement strand
TGGTTCAGGAGGCTTCGTGGGCGAATGCCTCTGCGCTCTACACCGAGGGCAGGCAAGCGGCTCGGCAGCTCAACGACGCCCGTCACCAAATAGCCAAGGCGCTTAAGGCGCATGCTCCCAATGAGATTATCTTCACGTCGGGTGGCTCGGAATCGGACAACATGATGCTTCGGGGCCTTGCGACGCATATTCCCGGTGCCAACAACGTCCACGTGGTTATCTCAGGTGTCGAGCACCATGCCATCGAGGTCACCGCTGCGAGCCTTCATCGCCGCCATGGCTATGTGGTGGATGTTGTTGCCCCCAATGAGCTGGGCATTATCACTCCTGAGGCGCTCGAAGAGACCCTTGACACAATAGAGGCGGGAGGAGATGCCACGGCAGTGGTCTCCATCCAGGCTGTGAATAACGAGCTGGGCACCATCCAGCCAGTCCGCGAGCTTGCCGCCTGCGCCCACAAGCATGGGGCGAGATTTGCCTGTGATGCCGTTCAAGCGCTTGGAAAAATCCCCATCGACCTCGAGGAATCAGGTGTAGATGCTGCCTCGTTCTCCGGGCACAAGATTGGCGCCTTCAAGGGATGTGGACTCCTCTACCTACGCAGGGACGTGCGCTGCGAGCCCCTTATCTATGGCGGCGGACAGGAGTCAGGGTTGAGAAGCGGCACTTCCAACGTCCTTGGAGCGGTCATGCTTGCTCAGGCAGTTCAGTTTGCGGTTGACGAGTTCGACCAAAATCACGAGCATCTGGAAAAGCTCCGCGCTCGTCTGGTTGATGGTGTTGCTGCAGGCTCTTATGCGCACGCGATTCGTCCAACGTTGCCAGAACATGCCAGCTGTATCCCCGGAACTATCCATTTTCTCGTCGATGACCTTGAAGGGGAGACACTTGTGCTCCGTCTTGATAACGCCGGAATTGCAGCTTCGGCAGGTTCCGCCTGCTCGTCCGGCTCGCGTGACCCGAGCCCCGTTCTTCTCGCAATCGGTATTAAGCGCGAAAAGGCATATGGATCGCTCCGTCTTTCCATGGGCAGCACTACAACCGAGGAAGATGTCGACTTCTTCCTCTCCGCCCTACCGGGGGTGCTCAGATGACCGAGCTCACTGTCGCGGATATCGAGCGGGTACTCTTTGAAGCTTTTCCTCGCGCTGATGCTGAGAGCTGGGACAATCCCGGGCTTGCAGTGGGAGATTTGTCGCAAGGGGTCAAGGGCATAGCCTTTGCTCTCGATTGCACTGCCCGGCAGGTCATTGCCGCTGATGAAGCTGGATGCAACGTTCTGGTCACCCACCATCCGCCCTTCATCGGGTCTGGCCCCAGCTCGTTTGGACCTCAGAAGCAGGGCAGCACGACGGGCCCTGGCAGACTGGTCTATGAGGCAGTGCGCCGTGGGGTGGCGGTTATCGCGATGCATACCAATGCCGATCGGTCTGTGCGGGTACGCAACCGCTTTGCAGAGGTGCTCGGATGGACGTGCTTGGGTAACTTCGAGCACCTGGAAGACGCTTCGCGTGCAGCTGGCGGAGCGGGTTTCGGGGCTGTTTTCGAAATGGAGCCCGGGTGCAAGCTTGCCGATGTGGCGCGGATTTGCCTTTCCAAGCTAGGTGGAGCACCCCGCGTGTGGGGAGATCCTGCAAAGCCCATTGCCCGTGTTGCCTATCTCAATGGTAGCTGGGGAGAGACAAGCCTCTACGGAACCTGTCTTGAACACGGCATCGATTGCATGATCGTTGGAGAACCCAAATACCACCCGAGCCTCGACTCCCAGCCTCATCTGGCGGTAGTTGACCTTGGCCACGATATCTCTGAGCTCCCCATCGTGGACGTGCTCATGGATGTCGTTCGAGAAAACTGCGGTTCTGTCGAACGGCTCGTGGACCTGCGCGATTCAGGTGCAAACTGGTGGACCTGCTCGGATAGTGAATAATGCACTCTGGGAAGAACGGAGCGGAACATATGAACGAGATACAAATCCTGCGCGAACTTCAGAAAGCCGACCTCGAGGAGATGCGCGCTGAGAAAGAGCTCAAAGACCTCCCCGAAGCCGCCCAGATTCTCGAATGTCGCGCAAAGCGCAAGGAACTCAAGGCAAAGCAGGACCAGGCAATCAAGCTTTCCGATGATGCCGAGCAAAAGATGAAGAAGCTCGACGAGGAAGAGAACCAGGTCCTGAAGAAGATCGCCGACCTGCAGAAGACTATTGATACGACCTCCGATTACCGCGTGATTCGTAGTGCGACGCGTGATATGGAGGGGCAGATCAAACGCCAAGGTGGCATCGACCAGGAGCAGAGCGCGCTGGTGGAGCGTCAGATTAAGATTGACCATCTTGCCAACCAGATTGCCGACATGCTCCACGAGCTCGACCATAAAGAAGCGCACCTCACGAAGGACTTCAAGGAGAAGGGCGGTGCGCTCAAGAAGATCATTGACGAGAGCTCTGCTCGCCATGACGAGCTCATTGCCCAGCTGGATAGGGAACTGGCAGAGCGCTATGAGAAAATCGCCGCAGAAAAAGGCGGCATGGCTGTAGCCGAACTAAAGAACGGGCATTGCTCCGCATGCGGCACGGCTTTCCTGGAAGGCCAGCTCGGCAAGCTCAAGGATGGCCCAGCGCTCACCGAATGCCCCAGCTGCCATCGCTTATTCATTGCGCGCGATGAATAAGGTGTGTTTATTGCCTCGCTTGCTGCCGAAGAACATGATTG
>CADBRF010000273.1 GCA_902796975.1 uncultured Coriobacteriaceae bacterium | reverse complement strand
CCCTCGCCGGCGTTGACATCGCAAACTGGTCAAACGGCCAGCTCAGAGAAGCAAATCAAGTTGTTACGGTGACTGAAGCCGTTCCTGGAGACATCCTCTGGAGCTCCGATGGCGTCGCCATCTACACGGGCGGTGGCAAGGCGGTTGAAGCTTCGAGCGAAGACGGCATCACCTATGTCAGCGCGAGCAAATTCGACTCCGCCCTCCACTTTAGCCAGCTCGACGGCTCGTATGATGCAGTGGCTTCCGGGACCGTTGAAGAGGCGGAAGAACATGTGAACCTCACCGAACCCTACGTGAGCGTCGCCTCCATCTCCAGCGTTGAGACTCCGGCGGATGCCGTTGCCGCGATTATGCAGTTTGGCAGTGGTGTTCGAAGCTGGTCGTAGATGACGAGGGCAGCGCGATAACCGCGCCCAGATGTTGGATGCCGATGGCAAGTAGCGAGAGACTCGTGACTTCAAGGGTCGTGCACAGAGCGTGAGAGGGACGGGAGTATGCGGGTTCTGAAGGCCTCGGTCCGCCGGCTTGTTGAGTTCGTGCTCCGTTCGGGCGATTTCGATAGGTCTGCTTCTACGGGCGAGGTCCTCGATGCCATGCAGGCTGGCAGCGCTGTTCACCGCAAGCTGCAAGCAGAAGGTGGGGATTTATACCAGGCGGAGGTGAGCCTCTCTCGACTGTTCTATTTTCCGGGCGGGGCGTTTGTGCCAGAAGCAATCCAGCAGAACATCGACCCTCTTGACCTGGATGACCCGCAGGGTTTTGCCCTGCTCGTCGAGGGAAGGGCGGATGGCATTATCGACCCCGGCTCAGGTTCAGTGGTTATCGACGAGATAAAGACGTTTGCAACCGACCTGGAGAGTATCGGGGAACCTTACCCTGTGCACGTGGCGCAGGCTCAGTGCTATGCCTATCTCTACCTACGCAAACAGCAGGAGGCACAGGGCGATATCACAGCGCGGCGGAGTGATGCAATCACCATCCGCATGACCTACGCGAGCTTGGAAACGGGCGAGCTTACGCAGTTTGAGAGCACCCTCTGGTTCCGGGAACTGGAGACCTGGTTTCTGGGGATGTTGGAACGCTATCACCGGTTTGCCGCCTGGCAGGCCGCTCACCTGCGTGAACGCGATGCATCGCTGGCACAGCTCGACTTTCCCTACGCCTTTAGAGCGGGGCAGCGCGAACTCGTGGGGCATGTTGCCAACGCCATTACAGAGAAGCGAAACCTCTACATTCAGGCGCCAACTGGCTCGGGCAAAACCTTGTCGATGATCTATCCCAGTCTTAAGGCGATGGGGGAGGGCAAGGGCGACCGGTTCTGCTACCTCACCGCCAAGGGAACGGCGCGGCAGGCGGCACTTGGTTGCTTTGACCTGCTCGAATCCCGCGGCCTGCGCTTTGGGGTTATTGCAGTGACGGCTCGTGACAAGATATGTCCCATCCGCAACGGACACGTTGGTGGTCCCGACCGAGAAGATGTCATGCTCGCTGATCCTTTGACCGTGTGCAACCCTCGAGAATGCCCCTTCGCGCACGGCCATTATGACCGTATAAACGACGCGGTCTATAAAACACTCTGCAGTGGCTTGGTCTTAAGGCGGGCGGATATGGAAGCTGCGGCGCAACGCTGGCAGGTATGCCCCTACGAGCTGCAGCTGGAACTGGCGGATTGGCTTGATGGTGTTGTCTGCGATTACAACTACGCTTTCCGTCCGGCTTCGAGCACAAGCCGGGCCATTGGAAACGGTGCGAGCGATCCTATCTACCTCGTCGATGAGGCGCACAACCTGCCCGGGCGCGTGCAGGAGCTTTACAGCGCGTCCCTGGAGAGCGGCATGTTTTCTGGGCTTGCCCGGGAGCTTTCCGACCTTGACCTCCGTCTGGGGGTTATCGAAGCGCTTGAGAACATTGTGACCTGGTTCAGCAAACGCCAGCTCCTGCTTCCGGAGCAAGCAGGGAAAGGTGGGGGTTACGCTCGGATTCAAGACTTTGACACCCTGCCCGAATTGCTTGAGCGGTTTGTAAGCGAGGTAGAAGCGCAGTTTGCAGCAGATGCTCTCCCGCGAACCAGCCGTCTCTTTAGCCTGTATGCCCGTCCCGTGTACTTCTTGGTGCTCGCCTTTCTCGCCGCGCTCGAAAGGATTGACGAGAAATACACCTGCTATGAAGAGAGGCTTGCAGATGGTGAGCTGCGCGTGAAGGTCTTCTGCCTCGACCCAAGCGGGGCTGTTGCTGAGCGTCTTGAAGGGGTTCGGAGTGCCGTTTTCTTCTCGGGGACCCTGCTCCCCATGCCCTATTACCGTGCGATGCTCGCGGCGGGGGAAAGGGACTACACCATCAACGCGCGGTCGTGTTTCGATCCATCGCGCAGGCTCGTGTTGCTGGCCGAAGATGTGACGAGCGCCTACAAGGAGCGAGGTGCCGAACAGTACGCTTGCATGGCGGCGTATGTGGCGCGGGCAGTGCAGGCATACCCTGGAAACTACCTTGTCTTTTCCCCCTCGTACCGCATGTTGGGAGAGGTGGCAGATGCGTTTGAGCGGGTTATGCCAGGCGGAACGGAGGTTTTGCGGCAGACTCCCGCAATGACGGATGCAGAGCGTGAGGCGTTTATCGCGCAGTTTCTAGAGAAACGCGGAGGTGATTCTACCGTTGGCTTTTGCGTACTGGGAGGCTTCTTCGGGGAGGGGATTGACCTTCCGGGCGATGCGCTTGTGGGCGTTGTCATCATCGGGACGGGGCTGCCTCAGATGAGCGCCGAGCGAGCGCTTGTGCGAGACTACCATGATACGCGGGGGCGGGATGGTTTTGCCTACGCTTTTACCTATCCCGGTTTCAACAAGGTCTTGCAAGCTGCTGGACGGCTCATCCGCACCGAGCAGGATCGAGGGGTTGTCCTTCTGTTGGACAAGCGTTTCTGCAGGTCGGACCTTCAGGAGCTCTTTCCTCGAGAATGGCAGCGCGTTGAAACCTGCACACTCGCTACGGTATCCGGAAAGCTCTCAACCTTCTGGGGAACGGTGTGTCAGTGACAGGGGGACGGGGATGATGGCACGATCTGAACGGCGTTCAGATCGTGCCATCATCCCCGTCCCCCTGTCACGTCCCCCTGTCACGCCGCGCCTTTCCATCTCAAACGCCCGCGGGACAGCTCTCCCGGATTCCCTCGTGCAGCTGTACTATGTGATGCTGTTATCGCGACAAAGAAAGGAAGAACCCGATGGAATGGCGGTCGATGAGACGGTTCAAGCAACAACTCACCAAAGAGGAATGCCTTGAGGTTCTGAAGAACGAGCCGCGCGGCATCTTGGCAATGCATGGCGAGAACGGGTACCCCTATGCTATTCCGCTCGATTTCTACTATAACGATGCCGATGGGAGAATCTACTTCCACTGCGCCAAAACCGGCAACAAGATAGACCTGCTCGGGGCGGAGAACAAAGTGTGCTTTACGGTCATGGACGAGGGCTTTCGCAAGGACGGGGATTGGGCGCTCAACATCAAGAGCGTTGTGGTCTTCGGCCGGATAGGCGAAGTGTCAGACCGCGACATGGTCGTTGAACATGTGCGCAATCTCGGTCTCAAGTACTATCCGACGCCAGAAGATGTGGAAGAGGAAATCCGCAAGGCGGGCTCGCGTGTCAAAATGCTCTATCTCGAGATTGACCGCATGACGGGCAAGCTGGTAAACGAATCCTGAAGTTTCGGGAAACCTGCCCTCGACACCCACCAAATGACCGTTCGAACTCATATAACACGTTCCTTTTCCAACGAACCCGTTGTCTGGATTGCGGGGGTCTGCGTTGGAGTGACCCTGCCTTTCGCCTGGCAATCCATCTCCTTGCAGGACTATGCTGACGCCGTCGATCTCCATACCCTCTGCATGCTCTTCTGCCTCATGCTCGTGGTAGCGGGGTTTCGGGAAGAGGGCATTATGCAGCGGGTGGCATGCGCCCTCATCGAGCACGCGCACACTATGCGAGGGCTCTGCGCCTCGCTTGTCGGCTGCTGTTTCTTTGGCAGCATGCTCGTCACCAACGATATCTCGCTCATGGTTTTCGTGTCCTTGGCCTATGTCGCGCTTCATATGGCCCACCGGTCAACGTATCTTCTCCGCACCATCGTGCTCCAGACGCTTGCGGCCAACCTGGGCAGCTCGCTTTCTCCTGTTGGCAACCCTCAGAACATCTATCTGCAGTCGCACTATCAGCTAGGCCTCGGAGCGTTTTTCGAGGTCATGGGTCCCATCGTTCTGGTTGGAGGCATTGCAATCGCTCTGATGGCCGTGGCTCTGTTTCCCAAGAAGTCTATTGATGACATCAATTTGGGCGAGCAGCAGGAAGGGTCTACGCGTAACATTGCGCTCCTTTTCGCCCTTTTTGCCTGCTGTCTTTTGTGCGTTGCAGGGGTCATGCCCTACTGGATTCTCATCTGTATTGTTGCTGCCGTCGCTCTCGCGGCGTTCCGCGATCTCTTCAAGCAGGTGGATTATGCCCTGCTGCTGACCTTTGTCTTCTTCTTTGTGCTGGTTGCCAACCTCCAGCACATCGCTCCGCTTCGGGATGCGCTCGCGGCTTTTGCGGGTGCCCATGCGTTTGCTGCATCGGTGATGAGCAGCCAGGTTATCAGCAACGTCCCAGCAGCGGTCTTGCTCACTGGATTCACCGGCGATGGGCTTGCGCTTCTTGCAGGCACCAATGTGGGTGGGCTGGGAACCCCTGTTGCCTCGCTCGCCAACCTCATTTCGCTAAAACTCTTCGTGAGATTCACAAATGCATCCGAGCGTAAACGGCGTGCAAACCGGTACCTCCTGCTCTTTTCCCTCACCAATTTCGGGCTGCTGCTCGCCCTCTGCGCCTTTGTGACTGCAGTGGGTTTGGTCTAGGAGACATCAAATATAGCGGCTTGCATGATGTATTTGGG
>CADBRF010000272.1 GCA_902796975.1 uncultured Coriobacteriaceae bacterium | reverse complement strand
GAGCTCTCTGTTCTGGCGGGAATCATCGTGATGGGCCATGTCTGCCGAATCATGAGCTTCCCCTTTTATTTCGCAAGTGCCCAGTTCAGGGCCATCTGGGGCGATGCTGTGGCTCCAATGTTCATCGCCGCCGTTGTCATTGGCATTCCGCTGACCGTGTGCTTCCTCATTCCCTGGATCACTTCTTTCAAGTGCGTTCGCAAGCACATGAAGGGTTCAACTTGGAAGAAGGTCCAGAAGACGGCCTATCCCATGATGGCGTTCATGGTGCTGCAGGGAATGCTTCTTGGCATCGGGCACGCTTTGGTTGGCTGCCCTTGGACAAGCCAAACCGCCATGATGCAGATTGTCTCCAATCCAGCTGACTTTCTGACGAATTTTGCGAAATATGTTGCGCAGGCGTGGGTCTATTCAGCGGTGGGCGTGACCTACCTGGTCTTGCGCGTGCGCAAGGCGCGCCGTGCGAAAAAGACAACTGAGCAAACTGCCTAAATTTTATGCAAGTTGCCATGTGATTGTCGCGTGTGCAAAACAAATGCGACGAGGAACCTTGGCGAGGCTCTATTGGTGATTGGCGTGCTGCCCGTCATCGCTCGCCGCCCGCGTCTTTGTTGACGGGTATACTAGAACAAGTGAATAGATAGTGACCTCGTCAGGTGAGAGGTGGAATTTCTCGTGAACAGCACAGTTGCGATTATTGGCTATGGCACGGCTTCCGTGAATGCGGCAATTGCCCTGAGAAGGTCAGGCTTTGCCGGTGTGATTCAGGTCTTCTCCAACACGGGCGAGCTGCCCTATAGCCCCGTCGAGACATCCTATTACGCGGCAGGGCTCGTCTCACGCGAGCAGTGCTTTCCGTGGGATGAACCCACGCTGAGCATGCTCAACCTGGACGTTAAGAAGAACTGCCCGGTGAAAAAGCTCGACGTCGCCAACCATCTCATCATCACCGACGAGGGCGAATTCCCCTACGACAAGTGCCTCATTGCGACGGGCGGCACACCCTCGCTTGAGGGCGTGGCGCAAGTGGGTGGCTTCCAGCCGCTCGTCCTTCGCACCATGGATGATGCTCAGAAGCTCGCCGAGACCCTTGCGGATGAGGCGTGCAGGCGCGTGCTCGTGAGCGGAACGTCTATGGTTGCCCTCAAGACGGTTGAAGCCTGTCTGCAGCGCGGCGTTGCCGTGACGCTGCTGGGTAGAAGCCCTCATATCCTCCGTGGAACAGCTGTTCCGGAGATTGTCGAACGCTATGAGCAGGCGCTTGCAAGCCATGGTGTAGAGCTGAGACTTGCCCAGAAAGTGACAGCCGCTGCCCCGTCGCCCGAAGAGACCGGTTCGATTCGCCCCGTGGATGTGACCTTTACTACGGGCGAAACTTGCACCTTTGATGCAGTGGTCGTCGCTCATGGCATGGTTCCCAACCTCCAGTTTGTTGAGGAGGGCGCGCTCGAGCTCGACCGGGGCGTTCTCGTTGACGCATACATGCGCGCGAGCAATCCAGATGTCTATGCTGCGGGAGATGTGGCAGAGACTGTGGATCCCGTCACGGGCGATCGCCACGTCTCGGGCCTGTGGAAGGAGGCCTGCCTGCAAGGTGCCTGCGCAGGAGCTGCTATTGCTGCAGAACTAAACGGTGACAAACCCGCCGAAGACGTTGCCTATACTGGTCAGCTCAGGAGCAACAGCATCACGGTCCAGGACTTTGGCATGATTTCCGCAGGTTCTATTGGCGAATGCCCCAGCCGCCGCGTTGAGCTGGAGGATCGCCCCTGTGGCCTCATCGCCCGTGTCTTTGGGCAGCCGGAAGGGGAGGCAGCAGAGCGCATGCTCGGCTTCAACGTCTATTCAGATGCCTGCACACCGGGAAGCCCCGCCTTTGACGAGGCCGAGCAGCTGCTCAACAAGATTAAGGACGGCATCTGCTAGCAGGCAGGTAGCGTTTATAGCGCAGCACCACATCCCGGGCCAACAAACGAAACGGGCGAAAACGACAATAGTCGCTTTCGCCCGTTTTCCATTCCGGCAATGTTGTGGTTGGAATCCTATGCGCTTCGGTAGTATGGCCTGGCGCTTCAATCAGGCGAAGACCTGTGCCAGCCAGGGCCCATACTCTCCAGACCACATGGCACCGAGCTGGTAGAAGACGGTGTTCCAATCGAATTGGTTCTCGAAGAGGAGCTCCAGATAGTTCTTGTTCTCGATTGGTCTCGGTGCAGACATAAGGTCAAATGCGTAGGTGTAAGTGCAGGTGGGGCAGGCGGATACGAGGGTCTGGCCCTCTGCCACCTGGTCGAGCTTGCGGTGGACCTGCGAGGACTGCTTGTTCGGGTCGAAGGCGCTCACCGCGCCGCCTGCGCCGCAACACCCGGTGAAGACGGTCGGGTCGCTGCCCGTGAGGCCAAAGAGCTTGCGGATGCCATCCAGGTAGGTGCCATCATGGTCTTGGCAGGAGCGCGCGAGGCTGATTGAGCCTGGGTCAACCCGCTTGGAGGGTTTGAAACCGTGATCAGCCAGGTAGGATGCGAGGTTGACAGCCTCAACATCCAGGCCGCGAGCAGCCAGGGCAGCCTTGACAGAGTTCCGGCAGCCTGGGCAGGCGAAGACGACGGTCTTTGCACCGCTTGCCGCGATTTCGTCCACAATGCGGTCATTGAGGGCGATAGCGCGGTCGAAGAAGCCAGCGCTCCTGAGTGGCGAACCGCAGCACTCGTCAATGAGGGTTGTCTTTCCACCTATTTGCTCGATGGTGGCGAAGACCTCGCGTGTGAGTTCTGGCCCATATGCTGCAAGCGAGCATCCTGGGAAGAAGGCGACTTCACAATCGCTTTCAGCCTCGTGGTATTCGTTGACGATATGGCGGGTGAGGTCTGGGTAGCCGATACCATAGATGGCGCGATATGCGGTGAAGATGTCCCATTCCTGGTCAACTTGCACGCTCGACCATGCGTCGCGGGGAATGAGGCCAAGCTCCTGGAAGTCCTTGCGTGCAGCGTAGATGAGCTCGGAGATGTCGTTATCCGCAAAGCAGACAGCTTGGCAGGACGTGCACAAGAAACAGCCACGCACCGCCTGATAGAGTGGGGCGTTGCCGATGATGTTCTGCACGAGTTCCTGGGGGTTGGAGCTGGCGGCGTCTGCCGCGATGAGGCCTTCAGCAATTTGCCCCATGGACATGCCGGAGTTCTTGAGCGACGGGCAGGTCTGAGTGCATTTTCCGCATTCCGCACATTGCCCGAGAAGCTTCCAATAGGTATCGGTGCCGGTAAGCGATTCCATAACATTCCCTTCGAAAAGGGCGGGTAAATCGCCCGCCCTGTGCAATCGTATGAAACTGCACCTCAAGTATATCGATTCTTGTCTGAGCGAACAGGCGGCAGGGCCCTCTCATCCGCGGCATGCGCCTGCGGGCAACTGAATTTTTCTCTCTGGTCAGCAGTTTGCAGGGTAGAGAGGGGAGGTTCGCGGTATTCTGAAGGGCAAGAGCGAGAAAGGAGGATATGTGGCATCAAAACAGGGCAGCCAAAAGCAGGGGAAGTTGTCTTTGGATTCTCGCGTGCGAAAGGTCAATGCCATCATCGCGGCAGTCCTTTCCTTTTTCTTCTTCCTCCATGCCACGCTGGGCATTGCACATGAGCAGTTTGGCATGTCCGATGCGCTTGCGTTTCTCGCGTGGTTTGGCGTTGCCGCGGTCGTGGGTCACGTTGCGCTTTGCATAGCCACAAGCCGCTATATGCTTTCCGACCAAGTGCGCCCACCCAGCGAGAAGAAAAAGAAGCATCTGGCTCTCAAGTGGGCGAGTGGTGGCGTGCTCCTCGCGCTTGTCGGTGTGCATCTGGCCGCAGGAGGGGCTTCTGGGGCTGGTGGAAGCATCATCTTGCTCCTTGCGACAGTTGCCCTGCTTATAGCTCTCGCTGCGCATATCTACATAGGCATGAAATCGCTTACCAGAGATCTTGACATGTCAAAGAGAGCACGCGCTCCTCTGCGCGTTGTCTGCGTGTGTGTGGCAGTGGCGGTTGGCCTCTTCCTCGTCTTGTCGAGCCTTGTCTGACGGACGGAATGGAGGCTTATGAACTCGCGTTTTGTCCAGCTTGAACATGATTTCATCCAGCTTGCAGACGACGACCGTGCTGCCCAGATGGAAGCCTACATGCGTGATAGGTTCCCCTTCTTCGGCATTCAGACCCCGCAGCGGAGAGCCGTCTACAAAGCGCTTCTGAAGGAAGAGCGTGTCACGAAGACAGTAGACTGGGCATTTCTCCAAGCGTGCTGGGCGGATGACCGTCGTGAATTCCAGTACTTCGTCGTGGATTATCTCACCGCTCTGAAGAAGTCTCTCGTCTTTGAGGACATCCCCGTGCTGGAGGACTTTATCCGCACGAAACAATGGTGGGACACCATTGACGCGCTCGCCAAGGTCGTGGGGTCTATCGGCGAGAGAGATGCACGCGTTGCCTCCCTTATGAGGGAGTGGGCAACAGATGGGGATATGTGGGTACGGAGGGTGGCAATACTTCACCAGCTGGGTAGGAAGGATCGAACCGATTCCACGCTGCTTGGAGACACGGTTGCGCCAAATCTGAGAAGCGCTGAGTTCTTCATTAACAAGGCTATTGGCTGGGCATTGCGGGAATACTCCAAGACCGACCCTCTCTGGGTTCAGGAATTCCTTGTGCGCAACAAGCGCGGCCTTATGCCACTCTCAGTGCACGAGGCGAGTAAATATCTCTAGAGCTCGGTTTTTTCGCTGAGATTATGAGGTTTAACTGGCGATATACGCCTAGAATAGAATCGAGTGGTGATATGAACCCCGCCCCTCTCGGGCCTTGGAGACATGCATGGAGATAACGCAGATTCGATACTTCGTTGCCGTTGCACAGAGCGAGAACATGTCGCGTGCGGCTGCGGAGCTCGGCATTTCTCAACCCTCCCTCTCCAAATCTGTCTCCAAGCTGGAGTCTGAGCTGGGATGTCAGCTCTTCAACCGAAACGGCAGGCACATCAAGCTCAATGCCGAGGGCAAGCGTTTCCTTGCTGGCTCGATTGTGCTCCTTCGCCAGCTTGACGATGCGGTGTTCGATGTTCGCGAGTTTGCCCAAAACCATGTTGAACGCCTGTCCGTGGGGATTGCGGGCACCAATTCCAAAGCCCTTTCACTGCTGGCGGATTTCGCGCGCCAGTGTCCTGAAGTGCGGTTTCGGCTCCAATGCGGTATTGAGGCAAAGAGCAATATCGATATCAACCAATACGATATGCTCATCTATCCCGCTGGCGCGCAGTTCAACAAGTTCGAGGGGTTTGAATTCTACCGGGATCCGTATTTGCTGGCAGTGGGCAAGGGCCATCCGCTTATGGAAAGACTCAGCGCGGCGAAAGAGGAGGACCCCTGCTTTGCTGTGTCGCTTGAAGACATCAAGGCAGAAGATTTCGCTTTCATCCAATACGGGAAGGATCATTTCGAGCCGGCATACGCGCTGTGTGTGAAGCAGGGGTTCCGCCCTCGCGTGCGGGTTTTCACGAATGAGCTGGATATGCACAGGCAGGCAATTGCGCAGGGCCTTGCAATCGGTTTTGTTGCGGACGGAAGCGCGGGCTCATACAGGAATGATCCGAATATTGCACTGTTCCCGCTTGCAAACGATTCCTTTGGCGTTGACCTGATGGTCTGCTTCAAGCGCCAGAAACACCTTTCCGAACTAGGGCTTGCGCTTCGGGATTTTGTTCTCTCTCACATTAATTGATACATTTGATAAAAACCTATGTTATATGCAATTTATCTATAATGAAAAAAATTCCCTAAAGCGGCTTAATAATAACACCTCTATATCCTGCATGTCGTTGAGGGCATGTTGCAAGTGCCATTGCATGACATATAATTAATAACTATAAATTGGCGTCGCCATAATGGGCAGTGGCGCTGCCAAACGAGTGGAGAGACTCGCGTTTTCGCAAATCGGTAAAAGTAGGGGGATTGCAATGGAGAGATTGAAAACATCTAAAAAGCCGTTTCTATCAATACTCGCCTTGTGCGTCGCCGCGGTCTGCGCGTTCGCTTTGACCGCATGCGGAGGTACATCTGCGAGCACGTCTGCAAGCACTGCGAGCTCGGCATCTGCCTCAGCATCCGCCTCTGCCACGCAGCCCGCTCTGAAGATTCTCTACGAAGAGGACGACAGCCTTATCAACAACTACACACTTATTGGCGTCAATCCCGAGGCTCCCTTCACCGACGCTGATGGCAAGATTATTTCTGACGTCAAGATCAACACGACTGGCGCAGATGCTCTGATTAACTGGATGCTCTCCGATGAGGGCAAGAAGCTTGTCACCGAATATGGCAAGGACACCTTCGGCGAGGCGCTCTTCACCTGGAATGACAATGCTCCTTCGTCTTCAGCCACCATTCCTCAGGCAACCGATGACACGAAGATCATCCGCCTGTCCACGACGACCTCTGTGAACGACTCTGGCCTGCTCGATTCAATTCTGCCTGTCTTCGAGAAGGAATACGGCTATGACGTCGAGGTTTACTCCGCGGGTACTGGCAAGGCAATCGCCAACGCCAAGGCTGGCAACGCAGACCTCATCTTCGTCCACTCCAAGAAGCAGGAAGAAGCCTTTGTTGACGACGGATATGCCGACACGCTCGAGGGCTTCGACTCCCCGCGTCTGACCTTCATGCATAACTACTTTGTCATCGTTGGCCCCACCGACGATCCTGCTGGCGTTGCTAAGGCAGCTTCTGCCAAGGATGCCTTCAAGGCAATCGCAGATGGAAAATATCAGTTCGTCTCCCGTGGCGATAAATCCGGCACGCATAACAAGGAAGTCACGCTCTGGCCCGAGGACCTCGGCATCACCACCGACGAGGCCAGCGTTGCCGATTATTCGGATTGGTACAACTACTCCAATGCGGGCATGGGTGCATGCCTGACCATGGCAAAGGAAAAGGGCGCCTATATCCTCACTG
>CADBRF010000271.1 GCA_902796975.1 uncultured Coriobacteriaceae bacterium | reverse complement strand
TATCGGTCAAATCGCCGAGTACACGAAACTTGAAGGGAGACGCTCTGAAGTCTTCACCTTCCATGCCCGCGATGAATACATGGATGAGGCTGAGGAGACCTTCGACCGCTACAAGAAAGAGGGCAAGCGTGTCTCCGTGGCATTTATCACCGAACATGGCACGGTAGAAGAACGCATCCTCGGTCTTTTCACCGCCTGGGACCTCATCGCTTCAAGCAGTGAGGGCGAGTAGCAAATTCACGTCTTTTTGCCCGACCCTGGCGTCTAAGACGTGTTGATCTCCACGGACATGACCTGGTTGCCCTCATAGCTGACCCGCAGCGTATGACCTTTATTGTCTGTGGCACGGAGGTCGGCATCGGACATGTCGTCGATATTGGAATAGCCAGCGTCGACACAAGCTTGCTCGTAGGCAATCGTCTCGTCCTTGGTCATGCCGTCGACATAGACAGTGAGATAGCTCGAGTTGGCCGTAGAGATATAGCCACGTGGCTTACCAGGATCCGGAACAGTATCCGCGAGCGTGCCGGTTGGCCAGATAAACTTGCCCATGGGCTTGGGCGCATCAATTGTGAGATCCATCTCGTTATTTGAAGAGAAGCGGTAGAGCGTGAGCTTATAGCCATCTTGGTTGAAAGCCTCAAAGGAGGAGGTGCCAATCTCCTGCTCTATGGTATACCCTGCCTCCCTGCACGCGTTGACATAAGAGTTGAAATCCGATTCCGAGACATCCGCGAACTCCACATCGAGCCGGTCTGAATCATTGCTGTAGATATGTCCCTTGTCCGCATCGAACGTGGGCGCATGCTGGGCAAGAGTCAAGTCCGTCCAGGTGATATTCTCCTGCTTCAAGGGCGAGCTTGTATAGCTTTCCACAGCAGACATCCACGGAGCTATGAGCACGATGATAATGGCAGTTGCGGCGATAATCCAACTCTTCTGAACACGCCCTTTTCGAACAGCATTCCAGATGTACCCCATGCATGCTGTCTGAGCGAGGGAAAGAAGGCCAGCCGCAGCAGAATTCATGAAGCTGCCAAGACAGACACATGCGAAGAAAAAGAAGAGAACGGAGAGGATGATGACTGCAAGTGTTTTGCCCGCGCTTGCCTTAACGCCAACTCCTTGAGCACTTGCACTCTTGGTACGGGAACCAGAGCTTTGCTTGGCAGTTGAGACACCACTGCGAGAGCTCCGATTGACCTGCTTGAAGAACTTGTCGAAGTCTGAAGATGCAGACGTGCCCTTTGCGCTGGATGTATGAGCCGAGCCAGACTTGATTTTCGTGGAGCGCGAAGGGGATGTAGCCGCCCCGGAGCCAACAAGGTCGGCAACGGAAAAATGAGAGCCGCAATATGAGCAGGTCACAATCCCGTTTTCAGCAGATTCTATTGTAAGGTCTCCACCACAGTTCGCGCATTGCAGCGGAACGGCTACTTTTTGCTGGGCACTTGCCACGTTGACCTCCTGCTAATAGGTGTACAACCCAATTGTAACCTACCCATGCGACACGATGTGACAACCATGTTACTTGCATCATGTTGTCCCGCAATCGAGCAAAACCGCATCTCAATACGAATGCCGGCCAGCCCCGTTTGGGAAGCTGGCCGGCACGCGAATCACCGCTTCTGGTTGTTTACCAAAAACGCTAGATATCCAGCTGAGGCAAGTCTTGGAGGGCGATGGGCTCGAGTCGCTGGTCTTGGATCGCGGAGATTGCCTGAACTAGAGCGTTGGCGCCATCAATGGTGGTCACATAGCACACGCCATGGGTCACGGCAGATGTGCGGAGACGATAGCTGTCGCCGCGCGTGCCCTGGCCGAAGGGAATATTGATGAGAAGGGAAATCTCGCCGTTTGCCATCATATCGCCGATGTTGGGACGCTGCTCTTTGACCTTGCGCACAAGCTGGACTTTAAGCCCGTTAGCTTTGAGCATTCTGCCCGTGCCGCCCGTGGAGACAATCTCGAAGCCCATGTTCTGAAGCGCATAGGCAATGGGAACGATATTGCGCTTCTCGCGGTCGCATACCGAGATAAAGACCTTGCCAGACTTGGGGAGCGAGTAGTCAATGGCGAGCTGGGTCTTGGCATAGGCAGCAGGGAAATCGCTTGCGACGCCCATGACCTCGCCCGTGGACTTCATCTCAGGACCGAGGATGGTGTCAGCGCCGGGGAAACGACCAAAGGGCATGACAGCTTCCTTGCAGGCGAAGTGTTCGATACCACCGTTGTGGTCTGGCAGGTGAAGGCTCTCAATAGACTCCCCTGCCATGATATGTGCGGCGCATTTTGCCAGCGGGACACCCGTCGCCTTCGAAACGAAGGGAACAGTACGGCTTGCGCGGGGATTGACCTCGATGACGTAGACCTTGCCATCCTTGACACCGTACTGGACATTGACGAGGCCACGCACGCCAACGGAAAGGGCAAGGCGAGTCGTGTCGTCCACGATAGCCTTGATGACGGGGTCGGTGAAGGAGAACGGCGGGGTGCAGCAAGCCGAATCGCCGGAGTGGATACCCGCTTCCTCGATATGCTCAAGGATAGCGCCGATGTAGACATCTTTGCCGTCGCAAAGCGCATCGACATCGCACTCCGTTGCAGACTCCAAGAAGCTGTCGAGGTAGACGGGGTGGTCGGGCGTGACCTGTGCGGCCTCTGCCATGTACTTCTTGAGATACTGCTCATCGTAGGCGATGACCATGCCGCGGCCGCCGAGCACATAGCTCGGGCGAACGAGCAGCGGAAACCCAATCTGATGGGCAACTTGGACCGCCTCTTCGGGAGAGTTGGCAACACCTGCTGCCGGATAGGCGATCTCCAATTCGTCGAGCAAAGCGGAGAAACGTTCGCGGTCTTCCGCCAGGTCGATTGCCTCGGGCTTGGTGCCCATGATGTTCACGCCTTCGTCCTCGAGCGCCTGGGCGAGCTTGAGCGGCGTCTGGCCACCAAGCGTGACGACGACGCCGTCGGGCTTCTCCGCATCGATGATGTCCATGACATCTTCGTAGGTGATGGGCTCG
>CADBRF010000270.1 GCA_902796975.1 uncultured Coriobacteriaceae bacterium | reverse complement strand
CCTTCTCCTCCATGACGCGCTTTGCCCGGCCCACGATTGGCGCGCAAGTCTTTATGAGCATCTACAGCATGGTCGATTCCCTCTTCGTTTCCAACCTCGTCGGAACCGACGCCCTCTCCGCCGTGAATATCGTCTCCCCGCTGATCATGGTCATCATGGCTATCAGCACGATGCTCGGGCAAGGTGGCCGCGCGCTCGTCTCCGCTCAGCTTGGCGCTGGAGAGAGGCTCATCGCCCGGCAGAACTTTTCCATGCTCACCGCCATCTCGTTTGCTGGGAGCGCGGTTATTGCTATCGTAAGCCTCATCTTCCTTGACCCTCTTCTCACCATGCTGGGCGCAAATTCGCAGGTCATAACCCTTTGCAAAGAGTACACGATTCCAGTGCTGATAATCATTCCCCTAGCCATGCTCGGCATGGTCTTCGACACCTTCTTCATAGCGGAGGGACGCCCGAAAAACGGGTCTGCACTCTCGATTGCTGGCGGTGTCGCCAACATCGTGCTTGATTGGCTCTTCATCGCCGTCTTCGGCTGGGGCGTTGCCGGGGCAGCTTGGGCAACGAGCATCGGCTACAGCGTGGGAGCAGTCGGCGGCTTCACCTACTTCTTCCTCCACCGCACGGGTAACATCTTCCTCGTCAAACCGGTTTTTCGCGGGCAGACGCTGCTCAAGATATGCACCAATGGCGTGTCTGAGATGATCATGATGCTCTCTGGCAGCATCGTGACCATCGTACTCAACAACATTATGATCCGTCTGGCGGGCGCGGATGGGGTTGCCGCCATAGCAGTTATCGTATACGCTGAATCGCTGCTCTCCGCTCTCTATTACGGCTACGATTACGGCGTGTCCTCGCTGGCGAGCTATAACTTTGGAAAGGGCGATACCAAGAACCTCCAAGCCTACTTCCGTATCAACATTCGCGTTTCCATCATCGCCGGCATTGTCATTACGCTCGCCAGTCTGGCGCTCGCCTGGCCACTCACCGCGATTTTCGTCAGACCGGATACGCACGTGTTCACGATGGCAGTCCACGGGTTCCGCATCGTCGCCGTAAGTTTTCTCTTCATGGGCATCAACGATTTCGCCTCCTCGTTCTTCACCGCCCTAAACGACGGAAAGACCTCGGGCATCATCGCCTTCGTACGCACCTTCATCCTTTCGCTCGCGACTCTGCTCGTATTTTCCTGGCTCTGGGGAGTCGAGGGCCTCTGGTTCTCCCTCCCCGCAGCAGAAGGTCTCACTCTCATCATCTCCATCGGTTATTTCATCTCCAAGAAAAAGGTGTTCAACTATGCCTGAGAAAGCTACTGCAACTTCAGAACATCAGCTCACCATCGCTTTGAATGCGTTGTTCGAAAAGTTCGACAAGGATTGGGCGCGCTTTGCCGTGTGTTTCGGCTTGTCGACCACAGAGCTCGACATCATGTGGTTCATGGCCGACTCGAAAGATGAACCCACGCAGAAACAGGTGAGCGAGCAACTGGGCTACAGCAAGCAGATAGTAAACATTGCGGTTAAGACGCTCATGAAGAAAGGGTTCCTCGCGCTCGAGGAATCAAAAGAGGACCGGCGCCACAAGATCATACGGCTTACTCCCGAAGGCTCTGGACTTGCCCACAGAATCGAGAGCGCGTCCGACAAACTCGATCGTCGTTGCATCGAAGCGCTCGATGCAGAGGAACGTAAGGCATTGCTCAGGGGCGCACGCAAATATGTAGATGCTTTCGCAATGGGTGTCGACGAGCTCGAAAAGGGAGTTTGAGTCTACCGAGCCGGCTGAATGTCAGGCGTCTAATCCGTTGTTGAAAAAAGCCGCACTGCGGCTTCCGGGGATGCACCCCAAAATGTACCTAGATAGCAGAGGGTTCGACTCATAGCTCTATGATATAGAACCAGCCGCGCAGCCGTCAGCGTGTTATTCGCGAAGGGTTCTAATGGCAGCGATGAGTCGAACCGCGATAAGCAGCTTGTTTTTCTAGCTGCGAAGTAATCCTATTTAAGCAACTTATCCCTCGCCGGCAATGCCAGACAGCAAGGAATGATAAGCGCAAAACACACGAGCATCATAGCAAAGAGCAGCATCAGATCCTGTCCCGCCACTTCCGCCAGAGCAATAGGTATAAAGAAGTTCATAAGCAGGCTTACTTCGGCAACGAGCCCTCCGGCCGCGCCCGCGTAGCGATGACCAATTCCCGGCAACTTGCATGGCAACGCCTCGACAACCGGACCTGCTGCTGCCGTAAACACTCCAACTAGCACGAATGCCAACCACAGGAAATTCCCATACACAACCAGGCAAAGAGCCATGAGTAACAGCCCGCCACATACCGTCAGCACAAGTGCAAGCCGATACTTTATTGCTCTGCCAATATACAGGGGTCCCAAAAGACTGCCGATAATATTGCCTAATGTGACCAGGGCAGCCATGGACCCGCCCACCTCGGCTCCTGCTCTTGAATAGAGAAATTGTGGAAGAAAACCGATATAGGCTGACGACGCAGCGAGACCAAGTCCCAAATTGATTGCAATAATCCAGACGTAACGATTCCGAATCACCATTCGTATATCGCCGAGAGCAGAGGATTGGGCATGCATGTCAGGGCTCGGAGCGCCTGCGTCTGCGGGGACTATCATCATCCACGCAAGGGCAACAACGGAGAATGCGACAGTGAGACACAGGTATGCCGCCGAGGGAGATGCAAAGAGGGAACTCGTGGCAAGGGCGGCTGCCATGCCTGCAGAAGCGGAGACATAAAACCAGCCTACCGCCATGTCAAGCTTGACTCCAAACCAGATGCCAAGAATCTTGGGAAGATTGGCATTGAGAGCCGCGATGGCGAAACCAATAAGCACGCACGCGACAAAATAGGCGATGAAGTTCGGCGCGATGATGCGGAGAAGAGAACCCGCGATGGTGATACAGCAGCATACGAAAATGAGACGCTTTGCTCCATGACGGTCAACGTACGAACCCATTACCAGTCCCAGAAGAAAGCTTGGGACAAGCGGGGCGAACAGCAGCGCAGAGTATTGTGCGGAGGTGATCCCAAACTCGGTGATAATAGTTTCGCTCATTCCCGCGACTTGGTACATCATTGCATCGGCGCAGAAAATGAGGCAGCAGACCACCAGTAGGACAAGCCAACGTTTTCGTCCGGGAGACTCCGAATCTTGAGAGTTCATATTGGCACCAATCCCTATGCTTGCCAGCACTCTGAGACCGAGAGCGCTGGCAAGCAGTTCAAGTAGAGTCTTGTTGGATGTCAGTTCTTCTGATAGACAACCTTACCGTTGAACATGGTGAGCTCAACCTGAGCGTCATGAATCTCGTGGGGATCAATCGCAAACAGATTGCGGTCGATCACTACAATATCGGCAAACTTACCAGTGGCGAGGGAGCCAATCTGATTGTCGAACCCTTCCATGTAGGCGGAGCCAAGAGTGTGGGCTTGCAATGCCTCGCCAAGAGTGATGGCGTTCTGTTTGTAGTAGCCTTCCGGATGGGTGTTTTCGAGATCGCTTCGTGTTACGGCAGCGTAGATCGTGTCGAGCGGACGGATGCTCAGACATGCAGGCCAGTCAGTGCCGAGTCCCATGTGCACATCGTTGTCGACAAGATCGCGGTAGCGCCACATATGCGAGGTGCGCCCGGGACCAATCATGTCCTCGTAGATGCCCAGAGGCAGACCCCCGATGGCATGAATCGGCTGAACCGCTGCCCCGATGCCGAGACGGTGCATGGCTTTGATATCCTCGATATCCAGGTTATCGGTATGCTCAATTCCAAAACGCATGCCTTTGCTGCCGTGCTCTGCCTCCGCCTGCTCGACAGCACGCACGATCATATGTGCGGAACCGTCGCCAATGGCGTGGATGCGGGCAGGCAAACCGGCGGCATCTGCAGCGCTCACGAGACGATTGAGCTCTTCTTGCGTGTAGTTGGGCTCGCCACAGTGGGAATCGCCTTCCGGGGCCCCAAGGTAGGGCTCTTTCATGAACGCGGTGCGCTCCTCCACGATACCATCGAGAATCAGCTTGACACCAGCGCAGCGAAGCTTGTCGCTATGGTATTGTGCTCGCCATTCGGCAGCAGCCTCAGCATCATTTCCCGATGGGAAGAAGCTGATGCGCAGCGAGAGCTCGTCATTCTGCTCGAGTTCGCCATAGGTCTCGTAGATGTTTTCGTTGGAGATGCCGTAAGGATACATGTCGCCGACAGCGGTTATGCCAATCTGGTTGAGACGCGTCATCGACCGCTTGAACAGGCCAGGCAGATCCGCAATTGTAAGCGCGGGCACTCCGAACCAGTCAGTCACAGGAACTTCATTGCCGATGCCCGTGAGCTGCCCGTTCTCGTCCTTTTGCAATTCGCATCCCATGGGAACGGGAGTGTTCTCGTCCACTCCAACAGTCTCGAGCGCCTTGGTGTTGACCCAAACGATGTGCATGGAGAAGTCCGTGAGGCAAATCGGGCGATCAACACCCGTGGCATCTAGCATCTGTCTGGTAGGTGGAGTCGGATCCGTGAAGACATCCTGATACCAGCCCCAGCCAAAGACCCATCCCGTCCCAGGGTACTTCTTGTCAAATTCTGCAACAGCGTCCGCACACTCCTGGGCACTCTTGACATCGAGCAGGTTGATGCAGGTCATCTCGTCGCTAAATGCCGAGCCGCGCGGGAAATGCATATGGCTATCATTGAATCCAGGCATTACGAGCTTGTCACCGAAATCCATGACCTTGGTCTCGTCGCCTGCGTACGCCATGACGGTGTCCTTGCTCCCCACCGCAATGATGCGATCTCCGGCAACGGCGACACCGCCTGCCATGGGCTCGAGCGTGTTTGCGGTAAAGACTGCCGAGCTAAGAAGAATCGTGTCTGCAATTTGCATTGTCTTTCCCTCCATTAACACGGGTTGCTAAAGTGTCTGCCCAGCGGATTTGCCAGCTTTCTCAAGCTTGCGCTGCTCAATGTACTCGTCGGGGCCGAGACCCTTCTCCTCGCGGGCAGCGATTCCCTGGGCAACCTTGCCCTTGGGTCCGAGCTCGGGGAGGATAGCGATAATGACGATGGCGAGGGTGAAGCAAACGCTCTCGATAGCGAAGTTGAGTGCGTAGGATTCACCGGCAACCGACGCGATAATCGTGGGAAGGAAGAAGGAAACGAGAGTGGAGACAGTGCCCACCAGACCACCAGCACTGCCAGCATACTTTTCGCGAATTTCAGGAAGCAGATAAGGCAGCGACTGCATGATGGGGCCATTGATTGCAGTGAAGAAGCCGTTGAGGAGCAGAACAACCCAGAGAACCGGTCCGACGGGGGTGTACCAGGTAGCGAACATTACGATGCCACCGATGAGAGTAGTGATGATGAGGTATCCCTTGATCTTGCCCATACGGTCGGCAATCATCGGCCCAAAGAGGACACCGAAGAAGCTCGCTGCAGTGACCGCTGCTGCCATCACGCCAGAAGTCCCCATATCGATGCCCTTGCCCAGCTCGAGCGCCTGAGGAAGCAGGCCTGCGTATGCCGTCGTGGTTGCGAGGCCAAGACCAACGCCGAAAGCGATGAGCCAAGTGCCGCCACTCTTAGCAGCAACCTTGAGGTACTGCATGACTGGCTCGGGAGGTGGCATGGTCTCGCCAACGGGGATGTCACGAGCGAGGACGATCCACAAGATGGTGGCAACAAGCTGGAGAATTGCTGCCCAGATATAGGAGTTGAAGACAGTGCCAAACATGGGAGCGCAAATCTGCGCGACAACGATTGCAACACAGGAGGATGCATAGAACATTCCCATAGCGGTCTGGATCTTCTCATGGAACCAGACACCGAGAATCTTCACCAGGTTAGCGTTGAGGGCAGAGATGCCACACCCGAGCAGGAACATGGAAATGAACTGCATCATGAAAGAATCGAGCGTGAAACAACGCAGGAAAGCGCCGCCAACTGAGATAATCGAGAAAATAGCGACGACCTTTTTGGGGCCGATCTTATCGCCCGCCGCGCCAAGCGGAATGCTGAGAAACACTGCGATAAGCATAGGCGCGAGGAAAAGCATGGAAAAACCAGCAGTGTCGATGCCCATTTCGGGCATGACCAACGTTGCCAGTGCGGAAACCTGATATTGCATATAGTTCGCCATGAAGCACAACAGGCAGACGACGGCGACGACTACCCAACGATACCCTGGCAGCTTGTTTTCTTGGCTGCTCATTGGAACCTCCCGATAGAATACAAAGAATTAATTAGTTTGACGCCTCTGCAGAAAGTGGAAAACGCAATTAAAAATGTACCGGGTTGGCTGCTCGTCTGCTATTCGCTAAAAGATGTGTCTTGAAGTACCATTTGGTACATCTTTGGGCCACAGACAAGAGAAACACACACAAGTTGGCGCCTGATATAATGTGGTTTCGACGTTTTCTCATCATCTCTGCGCCAACGAAGGAGTTGCGTTCCACATGCCCATGCTCACAGAGACCGAGTGGCTGGTGATGAACGACCTGATTCTCAAGGCCAATTCGATTGAAACCGACCCGGAGTTTCGAAAGACCATACTCGAGCAGCTCCGAATTCTCATACCTTATGAGTCAGCCGCGTTCTTCTTTGCAGACCTTGCCAAGCAGCTGAGTTTCTCAAAGGATATTTCGCTCGACGCAACCAAGAAGATTCCTCCAGTTGGGGTAAACATCCCCAAGCGCGTAATCGAGCAATACGTTGATGACGACTACGTCTACGACCCGGCATTTGTAATCCCCACCGATGTAGCTCGTGCGGGAATCGTTTTCAGAGAGAGCGACTTTGCCGAAGAACCCCATTTCGCGGATTTTCAAAAGAAGCAGATGGGCGGACGACATAGCATCACCTGCATGCTCTTTACCGACGAAGGGCACCTTGGTTCGTTCAACTTGAACAGATTGGGCTCTGACGAGCCCTTCTCGGAACGTGATGTGCATATCTTGCGCATCCTTGCCCCGCATATCGCGAACAGGCTCAATCATTTTCATCTTGTCTTCTCGGCTCCAGAAGATAATGGGCATCTTGCCGAGGAATTTCATCTATCTGAGCGCGAGCTAGACGTTGTACACTGCATTGCCGATGGCATGGACAACTCTCAGACTGCTGAGAAACTGTGCATCACGATAGGGACGGTCAAGCGTCATCTCAACAGCGTTTTCGAGAAGACTGGCGTTGAAAGCCGCACCCAATTACTTGCACTCTACTACAAGAGCCGAGAGAAGAAGGCAATGTCATTCGCACACGCAATGAGCTACGACTCATATTCAAAAGCGAATAGAGAGCGTAGCCAAGTTTGATAATCGCGCGTAAACCGTTCCTCTAAGCCGCTGCAGGCACCGTCTCGTAATGACGTTCATAGCGCCAGGCGAACACGAGGAGCAATGCCATCGCCACCAGGGCAAACGGCGCACCCGCCACGCTGGAGACGTTATAGCTGAAGCCAGCGTTGAGCACCGTTTGACCAATGATGGCACCGAGCGCATTTGCCCCGTTGTAGGCAATCTGCACGCACGCCGACCCGATCATCTCTCCCCCGCCGGAGCCAACCTTCACCATGATGAGCTGCTGGGCGCTGGACATGGAGAACATAGCGAACGAGGTCACGAAGAGCAGGCAGAGGCTCGTCATCTGCCCCGAGACAAAGAAGATCACGATGAGGCAGACGCCGGCAAGCCCCTGGCCAAGAGCCGCCTCGAATCCGGGCGTCAGCCGGTCAGCTGCCCGTCCGCCGGCCGTCGAACCAATGACCATTCCCAGCCCAGCAAGCATGAGCAAAACCGGCATAAGCACGGCATCGAACCCACCCTGCGTCTGCAGCCAGGGGCTCACATAGCTCCACCAGCAAAAAAGCCCGGTGTTCCCGGCGAAAACCGCACCGAGGACAATCCAGGGAGCCGGCTTCTTGAGAAAGCCAAATTGGCCGGCAAGACTTACCCGAGCGAGGTACTGGCGATTGGGAATCCAGCGGATAAGGGCAAGGCAGGCTCCCGCAGCCCAAACCGCCACGAAAACATAGGCTGCTCGCCAAGAGATGAGCGAAGAAAGCAGGGTCCCAAAGGGGACGCCCACCATGTTCGCGACTGTCTGACCGAGCACCATGATGGAGACCGCAGACGCCTCCTTGCCGGGCTCTGCCAGGCGCTTTGCAACGAGCGTTGCCGTTCCAAAGTAGGCGCCGTGGGGCAGGCCGGCGATAAAGCGGGCGCCCATAAGGGCAAGTGCGTTTGGGGCAGCAGCGGCAAGCCCATTGCCCACGACCATGAGCAGGGCAAAGGCAACCAGCAGACGTTTAGCCGGAACGTTATGGCCAAAAACGAGGATAAGCGCGCCAAAGCATACGCCAATGGCATAGGCGGAGATGTAGTTGCCAGCAGTCGGAATGCTCACGCCCGTGCTCGCGGCGACATCGGGCAGGATGCCCATCATCGAAAACTCCGTAAAACCCAGCGCAAACGCACCCAAGGCCAGCGCGATCAAGCTCTTCTTCATGCCTGCATTCTCTCTCGCGAATCATCTGAACACACGAATCCGCGATTCTAGACCTGCGGCACGAATTGTCAACGCAGCGCGTGCTCCACCTTGCTCGAAAAGCCGGCAAATTCGGCACGCGTTTTCAGGTCTACAATGTCTAGAGCTGGCTTACGAGATTATCGGTTTCGCGGGCGATGCGGAGCTCTTCATCGGTGGTCACGACGCATATCTTGATGGGTGAATCGTCAATCGAGATGATCCTGTTTGCACCGATGGCACCCTCGAAATTGTTGCGTTCCCTATCGAGAATCATTCCCATATGGGCCAGCCCGCTGAAAATGCGCTCACGCAGGTCAGCCGAGTTCTCGCCGATGCCAGCTGTCATCACGACCGCATCGGTGCGTGTCATAACGGCATAGTAGCTGCCAATCTGCTTTTGCACCCGGTAGACGTACATGTCGATGGCGAGCTGCGCGCGCTCATCTCCGGCAGCCGCGAGTTTGAGCACGTCGCGCATGTCCGCGCTCGTTCCGCTGATGCCCAAGATGCCACTCTCACGGTTGAGCACTCCGTCCATCTCGTCGAAGGTCTTGTCCTCGCGGCGCATGATGTAGGTGATGATCGCCGGGTCAATCGAGCCGCTCCGGGTGCCCATCATGAGGCCCTCAAGCGGGGTGAACCCCATGGAGGTGTCGATGGACTTGCCGTGGTTGACCGCTGCGATGGAACCTCCGTTGCCGAGGTGGCAGGTGATGAGGCCAAGGTCCCGAAGGGGGCGCCCCAGGAGATTTGCCGCCTGCTGGGCGGCGTAGCGATGGCTCGTTCCATGCGCGCCGTAGCGGCGGATGTGGTACTTGTCGTAGTAGCGCATGGGAAGCGGATACATGTACGCCTTGGGAGGCATCGTGGCATGGAAGGCAGTATCGAAAACCGCAACCTGAGGGGTCTGCGGCATAAGCTCCCGCAGCATGTCGATGCAGGCATCTGCTGGTGGGTTATGAAGTGGAGCCAGCTCTTCGCACAGGGCAAGCTTGGCGCGGGCGACGTCGTCGATGAGGGTTGCCTTGGTGAAATACTCGCCGCCCGCAACCACTCGGTTGCCAATCGCATCAATCTGCCCCAGACCGGAAATGGGTGACTCTGGGTCATCCGTCATGATGTCAAGTAGCTTCTTCAGGCACTGCTCCACCGTGAAACCGGCGACGTTATAGCGGACCTTCTCGAAACTGGGCATGAAGGAGACATTCATATAGGCAGAATCGGTGCCAACCTTCTCAGCGAGGCACTTCATTTGCACAACCTTGCCGTCGGTCTCAACAAGCTGAGATTTGAGCGATGAACTCCCCGCGTTCACAACCAAAACGAGCATGTTTACCACCCCGATCTTCTTCATGAGCGAACGCGCCACGAGTCTGCGCAAGAGCTGGCTGCTTATAACCAAGGCTGAAAGAGCCACCAGCCCGAGAGAGACGACAGGCGCTTTCCAAATCAATAGTACCGCGACGGGCGTGGTTTCGTTACCCCACCAGCCAAAAGTCGCTGACGAAAATGGCGGGTCTGGTGTTACTGCTGTTGTTGGGCCTCGAAGGTCTCTG
>CADBRF010000269.1 GCA_902796975.1 uncultured Coriobacteriaceae bacterium | reverse complement strand
GCAGCGAGCTTGCGGCCCTGCTCGACCATGCCTTCACGGTCTTCAGCGGTGACTTCGCCGCTCACGGGGCCATCGACAAGCTCGCAGATCTTCTTCAGATGATTCTCGAAATCAGCGAGTTTGCCGCCCGTGCGTGCGTACAGGCTCGGGTTTGTGGTGACGCCAGCAAGCGCACCCCAAGATGTGACCTCTTCGATTTCGGCAAGGTCGGCGGTATCCAGGAAGAACTTCAAGGGATCCTTCTTTCTGTGAAACGCACAGATTCACGCCCATGCAATAACAGGTGATGTACGAATGACAAGGGGGATGAATCGCGCTGAGAATTGCACGGGAACCAGCTGTTCCCGCATCGACAGCGCAACTATACCACGTCAAACTTGCATCTGCCACGAGCAAAACGCAGTATATCGATGCAAAAACACAATATTTTCGTGTGTATTTTCTTGCCTGGCGTCGGGCGACACGAGTTCCGCTGAAAAACTAGGCGCTATGAGCTAGGTCTATGCCAAAAGAACCCAGCAGCAAGCTCTCAAACTCCTGCCTCGAACGGATTCTTCTCTCCGTTTTCACCCCATTGATGTTTTCAGAGTAGATGTCGCCGGTAATATTCACATTGCCCGTTTCGGTACGGAGATTGACGATAATTTTCTGCGAGAAAACCGATGTGGGGGATGTCGAGCAATAGTAGTTTACTGGAATGAACTCAACAGGATGCTGAGGGATGCATGAGAACGTGATGATGTTCTCCTCCTCCCCTCTCGAGGTTGTACGAGAGAGCAGCCACCAGTATTCGCTTTGCCGTTGGATATGGAAAACGCCTCCCCGAATCGTGGCTTCCACGTGGTCGCCTATCTCTATCGACGCCCCGGGAACCGGGCCACCCTGCCCAACATCGCACAAAACAGCACCTTCAGGAAAGTCCACGAGCACTGCCCTATGAAGACTTGGAATAGGTTCGGGAAACGTTCTGACTACATGGCAAAACACGGAATAAGCGTTAAAGCCCAGGTCTTTGAGCAGCCTGCAGAAGAGACCATTGAGTTCGAAACAGAACCCTCCCCTCTTCCGAATGACGACCTTCTCGAATAGACGAGGGATGTCCAGGGAAAGTGGGACATGCAGATAGCTGGAGTCGAGATCCTCGAAAGGGACACTGCACTGATGTGCGAAGACGAGCTCGTCAAGGTAATCTCGGGTCGGGTCATCCCGTTTAGATATGCCTATTCTCTGGAGGTAGGAATCGACATCCGGAATTGGCGTATCAACCAACTCGTACATATTTCTCCCGTTTCTCATGTCGTTTCAACAGGCACGCTGATAGCTATCACTGCAAATTATATCTGGCCAGCTGCTGTCCCAGATAAAGAGATAGCAAGCCAACCAAATAGCCGCAATCAGATCGGATCAGGTTTGCTGCCGACCCGCATTACTTGGCTACAAGCTCGCAACGACTTGGACTTATAGCCACTTATCTGGGGAGCATGGCTTATAATTGTTTGGTTTGATTTGATTGACTGCCAATCGCCTAGCTGCGATTGATTCGATACACGAGGAGAGGGATACCCAATGACAATCACCGTGCATTACTGGACAGACTTCTGTTCTCCTTATAGCTACATGGGGGTGCACAGCATCAAGAAGCGCATCGCGGATGACCCCGAGTTGGCAAATATCAAGCTCGTCCCCCATGCGTACGAGACTGAGCCGCGCGCTCGCGCAGATGGCAGGTTCACCATAAAGCACATTTACCCATATCGTTACCACGTGGAGCAATGGGAAGCTGACCAGCATTTCGAGAGCGTCGCCCGTCTTGCTAAAAAGCATGGTATCGATGATATGAACTACGAGAGCTCACTCGTAACCAATTCTCGTGATGCCCACCGGCTCGCAAAGTACGCACGAAAGCACCGCGTAGATATCGAAGAAGCAATCATGCATGCTAACTTCTGTGAGAATCGCAACATCGGCGATAAGGAAGTTCTCGCAGACATTGCCGAGGAGGCAGGGCTCGACAGAGAAGAAGTCAAGCAGATGCTCGAGGGCGATGAGTTCCGCGATATGGTCGTGGCGGATGAAACCTATGCATTCCAGAACAAGATCGGGGAGGTTCCCCTCTTCGTCATCGGCAAGAAGCGCTTCGATGGAGAGGCTTGCGTCGACCATATGATTGCGTATCTTAAAGCTCTGCCCGACGAAGAGTAAGATTCCAGTCTCAGTCAATCAGGTTGTTCGCTTGAATCTTTCCTAGCACAACACATAGAGCACCCGCCTCATTTCAAATGAAATGGGACGGGTGCTTTTTCGTTAGAAATTCAACAGTTGGCAAGACATGCGCCATGCCAAAGCAAGAGGTTTGCAGCCTCTAGGCGAAATCAATCTTGCTGCGTTCGTCAATACGCTTGGAAACCTGATCGTACACGCCCTTGTTCAAGCTTTGCGCAGCGCCCATAGTGAGACACGGGATGAAGTGAACCTTGCTCTTGACCGTGTCGAGACATTTGTCAACAGCCGCGTCAACGCTTTCGGGAGTCCAGTCCAAAGTATCGACGTACTGGTTCTCGATGCCGCCCATGATGGTAATCTTGTCGCCATATTTCTCGATAAGCTCGGGAATGTTGTTGGATTCAAGCAAGGCGCCCTGCCAGACATCGATGCCCATCTCAATCATATAGGGCACGAGCGAAGCAGCATAGCTATCGGAATGGTGTACGACGTATTTGCAGCCGTGATCCTTGTAGTACCCGTAGACTTCCTTGCCAGGCTCGAGCAGGAATTCCTCAAACATATCCGGGCTGAACATTGTTGAGGAAGCACTGCCCCAGTCATCATGGTGGAAGATAATCTCCGGCTTGATGTACTTGCAGATTGCCTCTGCCTGCTTGAGTTCATTCTCCGTAATTGCCTTGATGAGGTCTTTGGTCTCCTGAGGATGGTCGAACATATCCATAAGCGTACGGGTCATCTCGTGGAGAGAATGTAGACGCTCGTAGATGCCGGGAGTGACGGAGG
>CADBRF010000268.1 GCA_902796975.1 uncultured Coriobacteriaceae bacterium | reverse complement strand
GGTGTGTTTGAAAAAACAGGATACGACTCCCTATATGAACCAGCTACTCGCGGAAAACGGAATCAAGCCCAAGGAAGTCGTGGGAATTGATGAGCTCGAGCTCGTGCCCATCTATGTCGCCGCAACAAACGGTTTTTTCGCAATTCCGGAATTCATGCAGGAGAAGTTTTCCGTCATGAGCAATATCGCTATCGTCAAGCCGACCGTTCCCGTTTCCGAAAATCTGTATTATATCTACAACACTGCCAACACAAACCCCATACTCACCGTTTGGCTTAGGCTCGTTCGTCAGCTCGCAGAGAACAAGCAATTCATCTAAGCGTTCGAATGCACGCACCGGCAAAATAGTTACCTCGGGCATGGCAGTTGCCTCGTAGACGATTGGCGTGTTAGCATGCTGTGGCTCAGTAACACGACAATCGACTACGAGGTAACTGTCATGATGTCATGGGTGCCTTACAGATTGTGGAGTTTTGATAGGGAGCGGTGGAGGATATTGGACCAATTCGCCCCATTGGTATAGTTCTACTTCTATGAAGATCGCAGTGCTGGAAGATAGACCGAAGGATGCCGCGCTTCTCAAGGATATGACGAAGCGCTACTTTTCCACGCTCAGCGTCGAGGTCGAGCTGGAAGTCTCCCACACTGTGGAGGAGTTTCTCCGCCACTTCAAGCCCGGCGAGTGCTCCATCGCTTTCATCGACTGCTTCCTTGACGCCGAGCACGAGGATTATGCACTCGTTGCCGAGCAGACTACCGGCGTTGACGTTGCTCGTCAAATCCGCGCACACGACGCCAGCTGTCACATCATTTTCATTACTACAAGCCGCGATTTCGCCGTGGAAAGCTACGAGGTCAGAGCAGATAACTACCTAGTCAAGCCCATCTCGTACGAACGCCTCGCCCAAGCCCTCGACAGCCTCAGACTGCCGGAGATCACTCCCCAGCTCGTACGCATCGGTAAACACCTCGAATTCGATGCGAACGACTTGGTCTGGACGCGCTCGGCAGGTCACTATCTGGAACTACATTTCTTGCGGAGCGAACCAAAACGTGTTCGGATGAGCTTCACCTGCCTCCAGCAAGCGCTAGCGGATAGAAAACAGTTCCACAGCCCCGCCCGGGGTTACCTGGTCAACCTCAACTTTGTCACCAAAATCTCCCAGGGCGAGTTCGTCCTTCGCGAAGGCAGCCGAGTCCCCATCAGCCGCAGAAGCATGACGCAAGCCCGCACAGCTTGGGCATCCTGGCGCGCGCTCGCGCACACATCCCCGCCTTCGCTACAGGAAGGGAGCTAACTATCGACACTTTTGAGCTTCTCCTTGCTACATCACCCTTCGGCACGTACTTTCCTGCCTTAGCCACACCAGATCCTAATGCAGCGCGTCGTGCAAGTGCCGCTCGCATCCACGCCGTTATCCCAGGTCGGATACTATGGCATGAGTATGTTTCCGACACCTTTGTCCACGGCAAGAGCTGGACGGACTCGGCCGTAATGGAATCTGCGAGGCAGCGAAAAAGCAGGGGCAGCAGGGGAACTCCCCACGAGCAGGAGGGCTAGCAATGAACGCTTTTTGGCCTTCGCTCCTTCTCTCGGTGCTCGCGCAGCTCATCATGGTGCCCTCGACATACCTCATGCTGAACCCGCTCTACCGCCATGAAGACCTCTCCCCCACAACCTACCGTATGCTTTTGGCCTGCAGTTTTGCCATGGGCGCTGGCTGCGGCGCCCTCTATGCGCTCCACCCCGAGATCCATACGCAGCTCTTCGTTGGCACGAGCGTCATCGCTATCGCAGTGCTTGCTATTGTGCTCAGACGCAGAATCCCCTACCTGCTGGGCTCGTTCTTCTGCGCGGAGTTCTTCATCTATTCCACAAGCAGCATCGCCCGCGTCGTGGATATTTGCGTTACAGGGCGTGCGGGCGCGACATACCAGCAGACTTGGATTGGTGTCGCCATCACCTGGCTTCTCATCGTCATCGTCCTCGTTCTCTACCGCGCCCGTTTTCAGTCCTGTCTCTACTATATTCTCGACCACGCCCATAACAACCTGCAGGAAAGGCGTTGGAGCATGTTCTGGGCTGTGCCTGCGCTCGTGTACGTAATCGAGGTGACATGCACGCCACGTATTCCCGACAACGTCCTATCGAACAATTTCGGGCCCGGGTCCATCTGCCTCACGATGGTGCTGGTAGTGCTGATGCTGACAGCCATTCAGCTCGTCTACCGCCTGATGCGGGAGAACGAACGCACTGCCGAAAACGAACGCGAGAACATCCTGCTCTCCTTCAGGCTCAAGCAGGCGGAAGCGCTGGAAAGCCGCATCGACGCAGCTCGAAAGGCCCGGCACGACCTGCGCCACTTCCAGATGGCGGTGGCGGATATCGCGAGCAGGGGCGACACAAATGAGCTGCGAGAGTACGCGCGAGAACTAGATGAGCGCCTTAGCACCGGGCCTCTCTCCTGGTGCGCCAGCCCAATTGCCAACGCGATTATCGATTTCTACGCGGCAAGAGCCCATGAGCTCGGCATTAAGCCCACGGTAACGGCAACGGTGCCCAAACAGAGCAGGCTATCCGACCTGCAGATGACCATTCTCCTCGGGAATGCGCTCGAGAACGCTGTGGAAGCCTTGGAGAGGGAGCTCGCGCGGTCCGAAGGAAAACCACCCTTTGAGCTGCAGTTCCAGATAACAGTCCGGGAAGAAAGCCAGGGATTCGAACTAGATGTGGTCAATTCCTGTTCCACACACGTTGAAGCGGATGGGAGAGGCAGACTCATCTCCTCCAAGACGCACAAACCGGGATTGGGCACCGAAAGCATCCGCGAGCTTGCCGAAAAAGCTGGCGGATTCGCCCATTTCAGCTATGAGAATGGCCTCTTCCGCCTCCTTGCTGTCATCCCGCTCGACGAGTAAATACATTAAGCCTCAATACCCTTTCTGACACGAGTGGTCATGTTGCGCCACGAGTGGCAGCCCCTGGCGCATATTTGGCGTTTCCCCAGTTCAGATAATGAATTTTGAATATCTGAACAGCGCCCTGAACCCTTTTTTCGGGAACGGGCGCGACCTATCGGAAGGGGTTTCATGAGACGCCGAAGATACAAAACGAGCGGGAAAATTTCCCACAAGCAGAGGATGAAGGCGACGGTTTCCATTGCCGTCTCCCTCGCCATGGTGATGACAATGGGGGCTTTGCCGGCAAGTGCCTTGGCAGGGAACGTCAGCCAGGAACCGCCACCATCCACTTCCCCCAGCGACTTTTGGCAAGTGGCGAACGAAGCTGCTGAAACCACAGCGGTCGAAGATGAACCGACGGAAGAGCCGGGTGGGAAGCAAGCGACCGAACCCGGAGAGGAGCAGGCAGCAGAGCCCGAGGCCGAGCAGACTTCTAAGCCCGAGAGTGAGCAGGCTCAAAAACTCGACACCGAGCAATCACCAGAGCCTGAAAGCGAGTCGATGCCCGATGTCGAAGAAACAAGCCTCTCCTATCCCGCCACTGTGCTCTATGGTTCTGCTGCGGGAGCAGCCGTCACGGTGACCGCTCCTGAAGGAGCTCTGCCCGAAGGGTCTACGCTCCGGGTGGCAAACGCCTCGAGCATCAGTGTTGAAAAGGCTGTTTCCAGTGCCATCGAAGCTGATGGCAAGACGCTTTCCGGGTTCACCGCGCTCGACATCACCATCCTGAATGGCGAGGGCGAGGAAATCGAGCCCGCGAGAGAAGTCAGCGTGGAGATTACTGGCGCGAACCCCTCCGGCGATGACTTCGCCGTCTACCACCTTGCGGGTGCCGATGCCGAGCTCATAAGCGCCCAAGAAACCAGCGCCGACACAGTCTCCTTCGAAACCGACCACTTCTCCATCTATGTGGTGACAGGCGCGACCACCGCAACAACCGAGGACGGTGAAACCACCTACTCTTACGAGAAGATCATCTTCCACGACGCCACCGGGGCAATGCTCGACACCCAGATCGTCAAGACGGGAGACACCCTCCACGAACCCGCCACGCCTGAAAAACCGGGCTATAAGTTCGTGGGCTGGAGCTCGCAGGCGGACCAAACAACTGCAGACTATGCCATTACAAACCCGCAGACCGTCGAGATCT
>CADBRF010000267.1 GCA_902796975.1 uncultured Coriobacteriaceae bacterium | reverse complement strand
CCGGAAAGACAAGCTGCAGATACGCGCAGATTCTAGCACAGGTTCCCAGACCCACAGACCTGCCAGTTTCCCCTGCGACTTTTGGCAGGTGCGGGCATATATATCGGCGCCTGCCAAAAGTCGCTGGGGAAACTGGCTGGGAGCAACCAATCGGTCATACTCCGAGCATTTTGCGCATTTCCCACGTCGGGTTCATTGCGCTCGAGCGCCTCTTCACTATAATCCGCGCCTGAAAAGGGATGTTCGACGGATGCTTTCATCTAAGGAGCGTGGCGTGGCCGGTCTTTCCACAAATGTTCGCGGTATTGTGCTCGCGTTGGCGGGTGGTGCCATGTGGGGTTTCTCCGGCGCCTGCGGGCAGCTCCTGTTCTCCCACTATCATCTCGACCCTGTCTGGGTCACGTCCATGCGCCTTGGCATTGCCGGTGTCGTTATGATGGCGATTGCTCTTGCCATGCGCGGCAAGAGAATTCTGGCTCCAATCTCCACGCCCGGAAGTCTCGCCCGCATTATCGCGTTCGCCGTGTTCGGCTTGGCCTTTACCCAGTTCACCTACCTTGAATCCATCAACGCCTCCAACGCGGGAACGGCAACGGTCTTGGAATATATTGGGCCGGTTCTTGTGGTGCTCTTCGTGTGCGTTCAGAAGCATCGGCTACCTTCGATACGCGAGGCCCTTGCCGTTGTCTGCGTGGCGGCGGGCGTATTTCTACTGGCAACTCATGGCAACCCACACCAGCTCGTGCTCTCGCGCGAGGGGATTTTCTGGGGGCTGCTCTCCGCGGTTTCCATGATGTTCTATACGCTCATTCCCGCGCCGATTCTCAAGCGCCACGACAACGTCTCCGTGCTTGCCTGGGCTACGCTCTTCGGCGGTGTGCTCATGGCTGTCTGGCAGCGTCCATGGATGGCAGTTCCCGCCATGCCCGTTGAGGGCTGGCTGGCGCAGGTCGTTGGTCTCACCCTCGTGGGCACGGTTATCGCCTTCCTTTGCTACTTTCAGGCGCTCAAGGATATAGGCCCCTCTCGCACGAGTATGCTCGCTTCCACGGAGGTCGCAAGCGCTACGATCCTTGCTGTTTTCTGGCTGGGGTCGTCCTTTACGCTCATGGATTTTCTCGGCCTGCTCTTCATCGTCGCCACGGTGTTCCTGCTTGCCAAGAAGGAGGAACGGGCGAATCGGCCTGCGTCTGCTAAGGCTGTTGCAGTGCTATAAGACCCTCCGCAACCAACTCCTGTTGCACGTGGCAAAGGAACAAAATTGGTATCTCGTAATCAGCTGATGGTTTGTCTTCACAAAGTGAGTTAAGATTATTCGAACTCATGAACTGATTTCCTGTGTAAGATGCATGTGTTGGAATAGCGGCATCTGTCTTGTACGGATATTCGATGGAACGGACCTTCATGCAGATAGATTTCACCGACCTGCTCTATGCCTGATCGTTTGAGCTCGATGCCGTTGAGTACGATTCTGTCCACATAGTTCCCGGCCATGGCAAGCGGGTGGCCTACCTTGTCATGCTCATGTACAGGCAAGCGGGAGCAAGCTCTGCTGAGCTCAGAGATGCGGTCGGCATTTCCATGCTGCACGACAACGCCTTTGATGAATATCTACGGAACAACCATGCCATCGAAGAGGTCTTCGCTTCCGGAGAATTTGGTCTTTCCGAAGGTGCCCAAGTTCATCCGAGCACAGCCATGCTCAAAAAGCGGGCGGTACATTGCATCGAGGGAGAGAGGGCAGCCCAGAAGCTCCCCTTCGAAACTGATGTGAAGAATGCGATTCTCTGGCACCACGAGAACGCCGATGGAACCGGACCGCTCGGTCTCGATGCAGCTCATACGAGCCTAGTTTCCCAGCTCATCCACCTTGCCGACGTTCTTGATATCACGTGTGGCATCACCAAGATAGGCGCTGAAGAATTTGCGCAGGTCACCGCCTTCGTGCAAAGTCAGAAGGGGAAGAAGTTCAGCGACCGAGCTGTCGAGCTCTTTTGCCAGGGTGTTCAGTTGGAGGACGTCAGGCGAATGCAGGAACTTGGCCCAGAAGCCTGCCTTCGTGAGGCGATTCCCGGCCACGTGGTTGACTACTCCCGTGATCAAGTCCGGGATATCGCGGACTTCTATGCGAGCATCATCGATCACAAGTCCTCTTTCACCATGGTGCACTCGATGGAGGTCGCGGATAAGGCCTTGCGCATGGCAGAGCGCTATGCGTGGCCTGAGGACAGGGCAACGAGGTTCTTTCTCGCCGGAGCACTCCATGACATTGGCAAGATGATTGTGCCAACGGGCATCTTGGAGAAACCTGATAGGCTCACGAACGACGAGTATGCGAAGATCAAGGACCACGCTGCTGCCACAAGGCTCGTGCTCTCTCATCTGAGTGGGATGGAAGATGTCACGCACTGGGCGGCTAACCACCACGAGAAACTCGATGGGACAGGATATGCCCTGGGACTCAAGGCAGAGGATCTTGTCTTTGAAGACCGTCTTATGGGCTGCATCGATATCTACCAGGCGCTCACCGAGAATCGGTCCTACAAGGATGGCCTTTCCCATGCGAAGGCAATCTCCATCATGCGGGGCATGGCCGAGGACAACAAGATCGACCCGGGCATTGTGGAAGACATGAATGAGGAATTCGACACCGGTGTTGAAGTTGCCGAAGAAGCTCCGACGGGCAAACGCCGGTGGAAGTGCCCGGTGTGCGGCTACATCTTCGAGGGGGAGGAGCCGCCGGCAATCTGCCCGCTGTGCGGAATTCCCGGATACCGCTTTCTCCCGCTGTAGAGGAGAAACTGCACTGCAACGGCACAAGTCGAGAGTCGCTCTTACATTTCCCATAACTGCAACATGCCCGGGAGCCTCTTTTGAGAAGCTTCCGGACATGTTTCCTAGCGCTTTATGGTGTGTTTACCGTGCTACTTTTCAGCGCTGCTGTAATCGAGTGCTGCCACGCCAGTCTCACCAGTGGAGATACGGTAGACGTCGCTCACGCCGCTGACGAAGATCTTGCCGTCGCCTGCGCTGCCCGTATGAAGGACGCGCTGTGCTGCTGCAACAACCATGCCGGGGTCGACTTCGGAGACCACGATGTCCACTTGCAGCTTGGGCAGGAGGTTCATGTTCGTCTTGACGCCACGATACTGGCCGTTCTTGCCCTTTTCAATGCCACAGCCCATAACAGTGGAGACCGTCATGCCGGTGATGCCAACTTCTGCCAGAGCTTCCTTGAGCGGGACGAAGTTCTCCTGGCTGCAGAGGATGCTCACGCGGGTCATCTGGGTAGGAGCGTTAACTGCAACAGGGGTGATGCCGGAGAGGTCAGGACGCTCTGCGCTCTCGACGCCAAGTGCGGGGATAATGGGCAGGAAGTCTGCATAAGCGCCGCTCGTCAGGCCATGCTCGGAGATGTCGAGGCCTTCGACCTCTTCCTCGTCCGTGACGCGCAGACCGATCGTGTGCTTGAGGATGACAAAGAGGACAATTGCGCAAACAGCAGTCCAGGCGAGGATGGTGAGAATGCCGAGGCACTGGAGGCCGAGCTGAGCGAAGCCGCCGCCGTAGAAGAGACCGTAGCCGATGCCAACTTCGTTCACGTCAACAACATTGGGGCAGGCGAAGAGGCCAACTGCAAGACCGCCCCAGATACCGTTGATGCCATGGACGGAGACAGCGCCAACAGGGTCGTCTACGCCAATCTTGTCGAAGAAGCCTACGAAGACGACAACCAGGATACCGGCGACGATGGAGATGATGAGTGCGCCCCAGACATCTACAACTGCGCAAGGAGCGGTGATGGCGACGAGGCCAGCGAGTGCACCGTTGAGCGTCATGGAGATATCAGGCTTGCCGTCCTTTGCCCAGGTGAAGAACATTGCCGTGCAGGCAGCGCCGGATGCGCCGATGGTCGTGGTGGTGAAGATCTGAGAGACCTGCTCTACGGTGCCACCAGCAGCGCCGTTGAAGCCGTACCAGCCAAACCAGAGGATGAAGACGCCGAGGCAGCCGAGCGTGATGCTATGACCAGGAATGACATTGGGTTTG
>CADBRF010000266.1 GCA_902796975.1 uncultured Coriobacteriaceae bacterium | reverse complement strand
TAACCGACGCAAGGAGGAAGGCGGGTAGCGAAGTGGAGAACGACAGCAGCCAATAGGAAAGCCCGAAGCACAAGAACGCAGGAAGAATGACCCTTGTCGTGCCATATCGATCGGAGAGTCGCCCGAATATGGGTCTCGTGAGCAGCAGACAGAGCGAATAGACAGTGAAGTAGAGACCAATCTGATTCACGCCCCTCAAATGCCCGTAGATCACGACGAAAGCAAATTGACAGGAATACGCCAGATAGAGAAAAAACAGTATGATCGCGGGAATAATCGCCTGCTTGGCAAACATTCTCCCAAGAGAGAGACGATAGGGCTGCCGAGGCGCCTTTGTCGGATCCTTGAGAAATGCGAGAACAAGAGTCGAAAGCCCGAAAACGAAAGAGCAGAAAATGAAGAGCCACTTGAACCAGATGACTTCGGCAAGCCATATACCAAGCGCTGGTCCAATTGCTTGTGATATCGCCTGCGCAAGCATGTAGACACTCACTCCACTGCTCACTTTGTCCGAGGGAAGCGTATCTGCAGCTAGCGTAAGCCCAAGCGGACCGGCAATGCCAAGCCCGATGCCATGGAGCAATCTGATGAGAATGAGCGCATTCACAGATGTCACCACAGCGTAAAGTGCAGTTGCTATCACCATGAGAGCCAGGGCGCCAAAAAGCATCCACTTGCGGGAAAAGCTATCAAAAGCAGGGCCGGCAAAGGGCCTGACGGCAAGCGCGCTCACCGCAAACGCTCCCGCGACGACGCCAATAGCAGTTGGCGTCCCGCCAAGAAAGCGCACATAGAGCGGGAGAGTTGCCGTGAGCATCTGCAGGCTCATGTTCTCGAGGAAGTTCGTTACGATAAGGATGACAAAGGGAAGACTCCATATGCTCTTATTGCTCATCGGAATTATCTGTCCCTTTCCGCGCTTCCCCCAACCAGCCCGAAAGCCATCTTCAACTTGCAACGAGCAAGGAACGCAGCTCGAGAAACGCCATACTCTCAACCGTCATTGTGCAGCGATGTAGCTGAAAAAGGGTAGCACGTTTCTCGTGCGTCATTGACGAATGCAGTTTTACCCTGCAGCGAGCACGCGTGATTTAGCCGGTGACAGTAGTACCCAATGGTATTCTCCTTACGGCTCAATGGCACTTTATTGCAGGTTGACACCGTACGTGAAATAATATCCGCAAGCAGAAGGATGATTTCTCTGCTGATTAATTCTCTATTCAAGCACTTCTTCAGATGGAGGAGTAATCATGTGTTATACATGTGTTAAATGCGGTAAATGCGATCGCCCGGTTGTGGAAGCAGGCGGCAAGTGCCCCATCTGCGGTCACGTCAACTCCACCAACTCCTTCAAATGCGAGGAATGCGGGTTCCAATTCCCCTTGCCTCCGGGAGTCCACACGGTTGAGCAGCTTGAAAAAACCGGTATGGCATCTAAGGCAAAAGCGTAGGCTGATATCAATACCAGATAGCAGAATCCTCAAACCGCTAGTTCCCAGCTCTTAGTAACGCCCCTCGCATCTTCTCGATGTCGAGGGGCGTTCGTATGAGACACTTGAATTTCCGAATTATCAGAGTTGCCCGTTTTGCTTCGCAAATTCCTCTGCTGCATCCCACGTGTCAAAGAAGCGTCTATCGCCCGGTGCCTCGAAGGCAACGTAGGAGAAATTTGACATGGTATCCGCTGGACGAGGTATAAGCCCGTGCGTTGTGAAATCGACGACGAGCTTGTAGCCCATACGTTCGAGCGCCGCTGTCACGCGTTCTCGCTGGTCAGCGCCCTTTGACCGATTGCGCACGTACTTTTCAGTCACGGAGTCTGAATACTCGCGCGCCTTATCTTCTACCTTGTCCAGTTCCAGCTTATGGTGGACGATTTTCTTGGAGAAGGTCGCAGAATCATCCCCGTTTTCCGAAATCCCCTGCAGCTTGCGCAGGTCATCCTCATGCTTTTCAACCTCTTTATCACGTTTGGAGAAATCGACCGGCTGAAGCTGAACTTCTCCCCTCCTCTGCGATATTGCATAGGCGAGCGAACGAAGGCGGATGCGAACAGCAGCCAAATCGGTTATCTGGTCGAGCTTGAGTTCTGCATAGACGCGGTGTTTCTTATTGAGTTTTTCATGCAGGACATCGGCGGCAATAGCATCTACGCCACAGCCAAATGACCTGACCTGTACGAACTGCAAATTGGGATGGGACTCGGAGGAATCTATGGCACGCCCGAGTTCTCGATTGGGGGTCCAGACTCCCGTGTCTTCGGGAAGCGAGGAGCTCTCCGCTTCGGGAAAGTCGAAATCAACCCGCATGAGAACCGCGTACCCGAGCTTCTCGAGGAGCTCGTCAATCCCGTGGTTGATACCCGGATCAAGATGATAGGGATGCCCAACGATGAGCGCTCCTGGGTAATCGCCCGCGTCTACATGGGCGAGAACCTTTTCCTGCGCTTTTTGCAGCTTTTCAAAAAACGCCCGGTATTCATCGCGGGCAGCATGGAGGGCGAAATGAATATCGCTCGGGTCCCGTTCGATTCCCACCTGGGCCAGAGCTTGAGCAAGAGGCATCGCGATATCTTCAAGTGCCTGGCAATTGAGCAGGTTGGGCGAGATAACAGGAACGGATTCGAGAATAGTTCCGTCCACATTATTCATAAACATGCTCGCCATGCTCTCGATGAGAGGACAATCACGAGAGTCTTTCCGTATGCGCATGCCCAACAGACCTGCACGCGAGAGCGCAAGACCCATATCGGGTATGAAGAGCATGGAGGCGCCGCGTTGAACGAGGTCGACGGCGTGACCATAAACCAGTTTCGAGGGGTAGCAGGCACCCTC
>CADBRF010000265.1 GCA_902796975.1 uncultured Coriobacteriaceae bacterium | reverse complement strand
TGCCGCTCCCTTCCGCCAAGCCGAGTTCGATCTTATGTATGGGTCGGGTATCTCGCGCGAAGGCAATATTCTCGATATGGGTGTTGATGAGGGCATTGTTACCAAGTCTGGTTCTTGGTATACCTATGGTGAAGAGCGCCTCGGCCAGGGACGCGAGGCTGCTAAGAACACGCTGCTCGAGCACGTTGACTTGCGCAATGAGATTGAGAATAAAGTGCGTGCTGCTATCGGTCTTCCTGTTGATGAAGACTTTGATGCGCCCATTATGCTCGACGAAGAATCCGCTAACGCTCTGGCAAACGAATAAGATGAGTAGGTAGCTCTCACATGAAGGGTGCTCTCGAGTTTTTGGCTGCTCACGGGCAGGCGTCAGAGTCTACTGCTCTGGAAGCCACGTCTCGAAAAAGGAGCATACGGCGCTGCATAAATCAGAAAGGCAGCGGTTCTCACCCAGAGGTGCAGGCCAGCTCAGACCGGCATCAGGCTGCGATGAAGAAAATTGGCGCTCTGGTCAATGTCCGCGAGCGTTGTGAAAAGGAAGTTCGGGAACGCCTTGCCCGTGCAGAGTTCACACCTGAAGAGATAGATGATGCTGTGGCAACTGCCCTCCGCTACAGCATCATTAGTGACGAGCGGTACGCTCGTTCCTTTATCCGAGGCAAGACGAATCTTGGCTGGGGTCGTCGCAAGATAACGCAGCAGCTTGAACGGAATGGGATCTCTGATGCGATAATCACTTCGTGTCAAGATGAGTTTTCGAGCGCTGATGGGGAGTACGAGAGAGCTCTACATGAACTCGAGCGTCGGCCTACACATGCTAAAAACCCTCGCTCGTCGCTTATGCATCGCCTCGTGAATAAGGGCTACAGCTTTGATGTTGCAAACCGTGCGGTCAGCGAGTATCTCCAACAGATGCAGCAGTAGAGACAATCGAGTGTTTCAAGAGCGACGCGAAACCGTCGCTCTTCTGGTTCTGCTCTTTTGACTTGGTTGTTCTTTAGTATTCGAGCCCTAACAGGTGTGCTATACAGTCTTCTTGTAGTGGTTGAATGGACAGATACGGCATATGCCTGACCTTGTTGTTCACGGTAGAAAGAGTGAGTTATTCATGCGGGTGCAGATAAAACGCGTATACGAAGCCTATGGTGAAACTGATGGTTACCGTGTTCTCGTCGACCGCCTTTGGCCGAGGGGTATCAAGAAGGTGGATCTCTCCTATGACTTGTGGGCAAAACAGCTTGCCCCTTCAACTGAGGCGCGCAAGGAGTTCGGGCATAAGCCCGAGAACTTTGATACCTTCAAGAATCGTTACCGGGCTGAGCTTGATGCAAACCCACAAGCTGCTGAGCTTATTGCTTTCCTGAAGGAGTCAGGAGTGGAGACGCTGACTTTGCTCTATGCTGCAAAGGATCCTTCCATTAACCATGCGGTCGTACTTCGCGAATGGATTCAAGAACAGCTATAACAGCACGTTTCTAATACTCGTCAACCTATGCCGTCACGGAAAAACAGAGAGTTTGCCGTTAGCTTGCACGCCGTATGATGGATAATTCAACTTGCTATGCGTTGTTTAACATCTTCGGAGGATATTTCAATGAATCTGGTTTGCCTCGATATGGAAGGTGTTCTCACTCCAGAGATTTGGATTGAGTTCGCCAAGGAAACGGGTATTAAAGAGCTCGAGCGCACCACGCGCGACGAACCCGATTACGATAAGCTCATGAAGTTCCGCATCGATTTGCTCCGCGAACGTGGGCTTAAGCTCAAAGATGTCGTTGCCGTGTGCAACAGGGTCGACGTGCTCCCTGGAGCTCGTCAATTCTTGGATGAACTGCGTACGTTTGCTCAGGTCATCATCGTTTCCGATACCTATATCGAATTCGCTATGCCCCTCATGGAAAAACTTGGCTATCCCACGCTTTTCTGCAATGAGCTTGAAGTGGATGATGAGGGATACATCTGCGACTATAAGCAGCGCTGTGAGCATAACAAATACGATACGGTCCGTGGCTTGCAGGGCATCGGCATTCAGACTATCGCGGCTGGTGACAGCCATAATGATGTCGGCATGATCCAGGCGAGCAAGGCAGGCTTTTTCTTCCGCACGACCGATGCGATCAAGCAGGAGTACCCTCAGTATCCTGCTCTGGATACGTATGAGGAGCTTCTGGAAGCAATCAAGGGCGCGCTGACCAAGTAGCTAGATCAGGTAATCCGTCACATTTTGCTGTTTTGAAAATAACCCCCTGTCCGGTCCCTATGACCAGGCAGGGGGTTATACTTTCAGCAGTATGATGTCTGACAGAACGAAAGGCTCCGATTGATGTATATCCCCGATTCATATCTTGAGCAAGTGATACGCGACGATGTGCCGAGTGTCGATCTGACGACGCATGTGCTCGGCATTGGCGAAGAACCTGGTGCAATCGAGTACTTCACTCGTGATGACGCGGTTCTCTGCGGAACAGAAGAAGCAGCTCGCATCTATGCGATGCTGGGCTGTACCGTGGATGATTTCAAACCAAGCGGGACCTTGCTCGAAGCGGGGGACACCTTTCTTCATGCGCATGGAAATTCAGGCCAGCTTCATATGGGCTGGAAATGCTGTCTTAATATTTTCGAGTATTATTCAGCGCTCTCGACAAAGACGAAGAAAATGGTCGATGCGGCGCACCGGGCAAATCCTCGCTGCGAAGTGCTTACCACGCGTAAGAGCATGACAGGAACCAAGCTTTTCGATACCAAGGCGATTCTGGTAGGTGGAGCATTCCCTCATCGTCTAGGACTTTCCGAAACCGTGCTCATATTCGATCATCATCTGACCTTCTATGGAGGGCTCGACAAGTTCATCGCCGATTTGCCTGATATTAAGGCGAAAGTCTGCGAGAAGAAGCTTTTTATCGAGACGGGCATTGAAGACGCACCTCGGCTTGTCGAAGCGGGTGTCGACGGGGTCCAGCTTGATAAGGTTCCTGTCGAAGATGTGGCAGCGCTTGTCCCGAGGCTTCGTGCGATAAACCCGCGCGTCACTATCATTGCAGCAGGTGGCGTTAATCTGACTAATGCAGAGGCTTATGCTGGAACAGGTGTTGATGGGCTTGCCACTACGTGTCTCCATTTTGCCAAGCCTCTGGATATGAGTGTCCGGATGAAACGACTCAGTTAGACCAATCTCGCCGACTTCGCTTGGGATGCGTGTCTTGTTTGATGGCTGTTGAAACCTCTTGACTAAATAGCCTGCTGCGTTGATGCCATAAGAGCGCATGGGCTGTCAGGTGTCAGTGTTAGACGTCTTCGCCGTGCATCCCCATCACTCCTGCGCTCATAATCCTAGGCTTTTTGAAACACGAGGTAGCAATTCAGATTGTTGCTCTTCCCGTCCGCCTGGTAGCGGTAGAGAAGAGCTGCCTGTGGTTTAACTGCTTCGATGAGCTCCTCAACATCGTCCTTGGAAAAATGGTGGCAGTAGCGGAATGTATTGCTTTCCTGTTGCCACCCCAGCAGATAATCGCCCTCATCGAGTTTTCCCTCAAGGTCGTACAGGTCGCTTGCTGCCGCAGTCGCTCTTGCCGCCTTCTTTGCAAGACGAGCATCGTTCATAAACTGCCAGAGAGAGATGACAACGAGACCACCTGGTCGCACTGCGCGGATGAGGGCTCGGAGGAGGTCAATACGTTGCGGCCTTTGAGGAATGTGATGCATGAAGCCAAAGGAGACGGCGAGATCATGCTCTTGGGGAAGATTAAGGTCCCCAGATTCTTCGCATAGTTGGTTCAGCTCCTCGACAAGGTCAACCTGGTAGAACTGATAGGGGGCAGCAATCGTCTCACCGGTTTCCACAAGCTCGGAAGAGCTATCGACGAGGGTATATGAGATGCTGGCATTGGGAAATCTCTCGGTGAGGTAACGCTCGAATCGAAGATTCCCGCAGGCAAGGTCAAGAACAGAAAGCTGTTCTGGCTCTTTTTCAGCGAGCATGCTGGCGAGGCGTTCCCATCCTGCCCACGGGCTTGTCCGCGTCGTAGAAAACGAATCGGCGTTCTTCCGGTAGAACTCTTGCGTAAGCGTGTTGAGAAGCTGTGCTGTCATCGTGTCCATGGGATGAGTATACCAGTACTCCCCAGCGCGTGTTTTGCGCGGTAGCAAGGCTTTCCACAAGGCAGGGCGTTCAGTTACCAGATGAATAAGACCTCTTTTATTAGGCTACACTGTGCATAATCTGCGGTAATCAATGAATCTGATGTGAGGGGTACCATGGGCGAGAAAGAGCCGCAAGAAGAAAAGAGCTTCACCGAGCAGGTGTTCGATATCGTGAAGCGCATTCCCTGTGGCTGCGTCTCCACCTATGGACAGGTGGCCCGTTTGATGGGCAGGCCTCGCTCGGCTCGCTATGTTGGTTTTGCGCTTCGCCGTAACCCTCAGCCGCATGTCATTCCCTGCCATCGCGTGCTCTTCTCTGATGGGAGCCTCTGCAAGGGGTATGAGTTTGGCGGCCCCGAAGTGCAACGGCATCTTCTCGAGGAGGAAGGCATCGAGTTTCTGGATGATACGCACGTAGATCTGGAAAGGTTCCAATGGAAACCCGAATTCGATGTGCTGGGGCGGCCTGCTGATATCGACTGGAAAGCGGAGATGGGGGAGGACTAGCGAAGTATGGAGACCATGTTGCAGCGCATTATTGCTGCATTGCGTACCGGCGAGGACCTTGGCCCTGCCGAGCTCGAGCGGCTCATCCGCATCTGTAACCGGGAACGGCCCAAGGGGGAAACTCCCCATGCGAAAAAGGAGCTTCTGCCCTTTTATACGCAAATAAAGAACAACCAACCCGAACTCTGGAAAAGTTGGGGAATCACACCCGAACTAGAGCGCAAGCTCATTGCGGCTCTTACGATGAAGCCATCTCGTACGGCTTCGGGTGTTGCTACCATCACGGTCCTCACCAAGCCGTATCCGTGCTCGAGCGATTGCCTCTACTGTCCTAACGATATACGTATGCCTAAGAGCTATCTCTCCGACGAACCGGCGTGTCAGCGCGCGGAGCGAAACTGCTTTGACCCCTACCTGCAGGTGAGCGTCAGACTTTCCACGCTCATACAGATGGGTCATGTAACCGATCGGGTTGAGCTCATTATCTTGGGCGGCACGTGGACCGATTACCCCCGTTCGTATCAGACATGGTTCATGTCGGAACTCTCCCGTGCCCTGAACGACGGTTGTCAGGACGTCGAACGTATAGAAGCTCGTCGCGCCTTCTATGAAAACGCTGGTTTTGACAGCAGGAAGGAAAAAAGGAAAGAGCGCTTCGAGCTCCTGCAGGATCGGGTGCGCACCCGCGAGCTCACCTATAACGAGGCGTTCGCTTACTGCTATGAAGATAGTCCAACTTGGATGACCATTTCAGCTCGTCAAGTTGCCGATGAGAAAACACTACAGGACGCGATGGAGGCGAATGAAACCTCAGCTCATCGCCTCGTTGGTCTCTGCATCGAGACGCGGCCCGACCGCATTGACGCCCCTGCTCTCGTTCAGATGCGGGCGATGGGGTGCACGAAAGTTCAGGTAGGCATCCAGAGCCTCGATGAGCGAATCCTCTCGCTTAACAACCGTGCCCTGACTCGTGATTGGATTACTGCGAGCTTCGAGCTCCTGAGAGCCTTTGGGTTCAAGGTTCATGCCCATTTTATGGTTAACTTGCTCGGAGCTACCCCCGAGACAGACCGGGAAGATTTCAGCCATCTCGTGGAAGATCCAGCCTTCCAGCCGGATGAAATCAAGCTTTACCCCTGTGCGCTCGTGGATGGCACAGGATTGGTTGAGCACTATCGTAATGGAAGCTGGCAACCCTATGGCGAGGAGACGCTTGTCGGCGTGCTTGTCGACGATATGCTCGCCACGCCCGGTTATATGCGTATATCCCGGATGATTCGCGATATATCAGCTCATGACATTATGGCGGGGAACAAGAAAATCAACCTCCGTCAACGTGTGGAAGAAGAGATCGGAGCGGCAAATAGCCACGTTCATGAGATTCGCTACAACGAGCTACGCACGGCGCTTCCGGAGCTTGAAACTCTTGAAGAGCAGACCCTTGTCTACCGTACGACAAATACCGAGGAGCGTTTCATCGAATGGGTCACGCAGGAAGGCAAGCTTGCAGGCTATGTTCGACTTTCCCTGCTTGATGCATCCTACTCAAGCGTGCATGCGGAGGAACTGCCTCCCGCCTGCGGTGGTGCGATGATCCGCGAGCTCCACATCTGTGGTCATCCCGCTGCTCGCGGAGATGATAAGACGGCAGCGCGGAGAGATGCTTTTCTACGTACCATGGTCGATGCAGCGTCGGCGCAAGCATCAGACCTCGGTTTTGCGCACATCACCGTCTTCAACGCTGGAGGTGAACGCGCGCTCTGGCGGGGTCTTGGCTTTGAGGACGCTGGCTCGTATCAGCAGCGCCAGGTCTGATTCCGTCAACCGGCCGACGGCGAGAGGGGAGCGATGCCCTTCACATAAAGTGCGCCCGCCTTGACCCTGAGGCCATGCGGGCGTTTAGCATACGTTTTCTAATTCTTCTTGAATTCCTTGTTGCTGATACGGACCGTGACTTCCTGGTTCGTGAGGGAAACGCGGGAGTTGGCGGGAACTGATTCCGTGACACAGGCGCTGCCCGCGATAACGGAACCCTCGCCTATGACGGTTTCACCGCCGAGGACACTGGCGTTGGAATAGATGGTCACATTGGCCTCTATGGTTGGGTGGCGTTCGCTGCCGCGAAGTTTATGCCCTGCACGAGTGGAGAGAGCTCCCAGCGTGACACCCTGATAGATTTTCACATGCTTGCCAATCTTGGTGGTCTCACCGATGACCACGCCGGTAGCATGATCGATGAAGAAGTAGTCGTCGATTTCGGCGCCGGAGTTGATGTCCACACCAGTTTCGGAATGGGCGTATTCACTCATAATACGCGGGATGAGCGGCACATTCTGCACATAGAGCTCGTGGGCGAGGCGGTAGACGAAGATGGCGAAAAACCCTGGGTAGCAGTAGATAATCTCTTCCTTGCTCTGAGCTGCAGGGTCTCCATCGAATGCCGCCTGCACATCCGTGAGAAGGATGCGCTGAAGCTCAGGGAGCCGGTAGAAGAAGTTTGAGCAGATTTCGCTCGACTTCTTTTCCGCTTCTTCAGGAGTTAGCGTATCGCCATCGCGGAAGAGGAGCGCCTCATACACCTCGCGGTGAAGCGCCTCTTCGATAGTGGAGAGCGTGTTGCCGATGAAGTATTTCGGGCCGGCTCCGCAGGGGGCTTCATTGCCGAAGAACCGGGGGAAGAAGACTCTGCGCAGGTCTAGGATGATCTGCTGGACATTCGCCTTGTTGGGAAAGTGACGTTCTGTGTCGTTAAAGCGGATCTCGTCTGCATCATATGCCTGCTCGATGGCGGCGACGATGTCATCCAGTTTCTCGTTGAACATATATACGGCCCTTCCGCTCTTAATGTGTTCATGAAAATCCTAGTATATTAGTATCATTTAAAATGATACTAATGTACGTGACAGTTTGGTAATGTTTTCGAACTCCGCACGGATATACCTGTGATTCATAGTGGTGTTCATAGATTGGGGTGTGGAGTTTTGTCTTTCTGCCTGCAACAATGGGGCTGAAAAGCGCTAGCGTTTGTTTTGTGGAGGGTTTTCAGTGAAGCTTGTCGTTGAGCAGAGGCACGTTGGACCACGGGGGTTTCTCGCTTGCGTGCTCATAATCGCAACGCTGCACATACTCGCCATCGATATGTATGCCCCTGCCCTGCCAAAATTGCAGGAGGATTTTGGAGCATCTGCCTCCCTGCTCAATCTCACGATGTTCATCTTCATGTTTGTAGCCGCCTTTGCGGTGCTCATTGCTGGCCCGCTTTCAGACAAGTTCGGGCGTAAACCTGTGCTTTTGACCGCCTGTTTGCTGTTCACTCTCTCCTCGCTGGGATGCATGATTTCCACAAGCGTTATCATGCTCTCTGCCTTTCGCTTTGGGCAGGCTATTGGCTTCGGTTTTGTCACCACTCTGGAATCTGCGCTGGTCAAGGACGCCTATACCGATAGAGACCTGAAACTTTGCATGTCGCTTGTGCAGTCACTCATACTCATTGGACCAGTCTTTGCTCCCTTTCTTGGCACGTTTTTCTTAGGTCTCGGGTCCTGGCGGTATATCTTTGCCTTTCTCATGGCCGGTGGCTGCCTTGCCACCGTCCTTGCCTGCCTTCTTTCCGAAACGTTGCCTCAGCAGGCGCGGCTTTCAGATGGGGTTGGTGCGGCGCTCGCTGAAACTGGCAAGCGCGTGCGCACCTTGCTTGGCAACGGGCGTTTTCGTGGACTTACTGGTATCGTCTCGCTCGCGGGACTTCCCTTCATGAGTTTCATCGCGGTCGTCTCCTATGTCCTGCTCGACGATTTCGGTGTGTCGTACACAATCTATAACGCCGTCTACGCGACGGTTGCTCTAACAAGTGTCGTCGCGCCTTTCATTTACCTCAAGCTTTCTCATACGTTCGGAAACCGCCCGATTCTTCTCGCTTCGTTTGTAGTCTCGGGGGTTTCTGCCGTGCTCATGGGGACCATAGGCCATCTGAGCCCTTATAGCTTCCTGGTTGCATTCGTCCTCTTCGCTCTTATCGAGGGCATCATTCGGCCCTTGAGTTTTGTAATTCTCCTTGATCAACGACCCGAACAGGTGGGTGCGGCAAGCGCGTGGGTCAACTTCGTCTACAGCGTATTCGGTTCCTTCGGCACGATTTTCGCAACGCTTCCCTGGCCGACCTATATTTTTGGGCTCACGTGCATCATGGGCGTCTCGACCGTTCTCATGGTGGCACTCTATGCGTTGCGTGTGCGTGTGGGCGCTTCGAGTTAGGAGAAGGAGAGCATGCGAGTGCAGCTTTACTGTGATGGCGGATGCCGGGGCAACCAGGCAGATACCAACGTGGGTGGTTGGGGAGCATTGCTTGTCTGGGGTTCACATGAAAAGGAACTCTGGGGAGGAGAGCCCAATACCACGAACAACAAGATGGAGCTCACGGCGGCTATCGAAGGCCTCTCTGCAATTACGAAGCCGTCTGTGAGTGTAGACGTGTTCTGCGATAGTGCCTATGTTGTCAATGGGATGAATTCATGGGTTGCCGGTTGGCAGAAGAAGAACTGGGTCAATTCCAAGAAAGAGCCGGTCAAGAACCGGGAGCTCTGGGAGGCGCTCATCGCTCAGCGGGACCGCTTTGCCGACATCACTTTCAACAAGGTCAAAGGGCATGCGAACAACGCCGGCAACAACCGGGCAGACGAGCTTGCCAACCGAGCTATGGATGAAGTCGAGGCGGGGGAGCGCTGAGGCACTTCCTGTTTCGATGATTTACTGAGCTATGGCGGGGCCAACTGCGACGACCGCGAACCGTTCCTCGCTTGTGCCATAGGAGCAGGTCGAGAGCGTGACTATCTGCTGAGAGTCATAGTCGAAGGCGGTATCAGTGCTGTAGAGCGAGACGCTGCGCACGTGGTTCAGGTAGTCGTCCGCTTCTTCCTCGGTGAGATTTCCCACTTCGTTCCAATAGCGGTAGTAACCCGAACTCGTGAGATCCTCATAGAAGGCTCCGACCACAGTGAAATCGCTCGCTCCCGCGCGGGTTGAAATGTCAATGGTGTGAGTCTGGGCGAAACTCTGATCATTGAATTTCTCGAGGGTGGCGAACATGGACCCATCTCTCATATGATGGCCGTAAATGATGAGGCTCTTGGAGGCAATCGAACAGTTAGCGCCAATGAAGGGGGTCCCGGCTGCTGATGCGTTCCCCTCGAAATCGCGATGCAGGTAGTACTCCGGGTCGTCAGGGGTGTACATCACGGGATAGTCAATGCGCGTATCTTCAACGTGCAGCCATATATTGCAATCGTGGTTATACTCGTAGGCCTTATGTACGTCCTTGTCTGTTTTCTCCGCGACCTCTTCAAAGCCCTTGGCAGCCTGGTGGTAGTCCCATGCCTTCGTGCCAATCTGTATGCCGCAGATTCCTGCAATGACAAAGCAGACGATGGCGATGACGAGCAGAAGGCGGCTTTTGCCCTTGCCCTTTGCCTGAGATTTTGAATGCTTGCCCTGCCGCATCGTCCCTCCGCTTGTTGGTTTACAGGGCAGATTCTAGCAGGCAGAAAGAAAAATTGCTGCGGGCCTTGCGTGGATAGAACGACAGCAGGGTAGGTGGAAATTGCCTGCTCGGTTGAGCCGGTCAATTGCGAATGTTCTTACCTGTGAACTTCCGCCTTTGTGCCGATGTCCATCTATCAGATATTGCAAGGGGTGGGGGGATGCGCTAGTCTGAAAACAGCTCGACCAAACATCGGGAGCTGCCTTTAAGGGCGGCTGAGAGGCGGATTCATCGCGACCGAAAGGACGGCTCCGGTAATGCGGGGCCAGCAGATTATGAGCATTCTTATTATTGCGGGTTCAGATTCAATTGCCGGCGCGGGCATGCAGGCAGACCTCAAGACTGCCGCAGCGTTCGGTGTCTATGCGGCAACTGCTGTCACTGCTCTCACGGCCCAAAACACCATGAGCTTCACCATGTCGCAGCCGGCGAGTGCCGAGATGATGAGAGCGCAGCTCGACGCTATTATCTCGGATATCGATATCGCCGCTGTCAAGATAGGCATGCTTCCCGATGCCGCGACAACTGAGGTCGTGGCCGATTTTCTCGAGGAACATAACAGCCTTCCCGTTGTCCTCGACCCGGTTCGCGTGACGAGCACGGGTGCCGAACTTGGTGATGAGGGCGCGCTTGAGGTCCTAAACGATAGGATTCTCTCCCGTTCCCGCATCGTGACACCCAATTTGTTCGAGGCTCGCGTACTCGCTCAAGTTGCGGAAGGTGAGGATGTGACATCCGAGGAAATGGCCCAGTGCATCTTTTCTCGTGGTGCTCGTGCTGTTCTCATCAAGGGAGGCCATGCGAACGCAGCCGATGACGCTGACCCGTCCCTGAGCGTTGATCGGCTATTCCTGAGCGATGGCCGTTCAATGGAGTTCGAATCGGCGCGACGCGAGGGCGAGTTCCATGGCACGGGCTGTACGCTTTCCACAGCAATTGCCTGTGGCATTTCCCAGGGCAAGAGCTTGGGGCAGGCGGTGGCGCGCGCCCATAACTACCTCGCGGTGTGCATAGCCCAGGCAGAGCAGCTTGGACATGGCTCCTATATCCTCAATCACGTGAGCGAGGAGTCCATCCGTGTTGCCCGTCATGCCTCCTCCAAGAACCGCCGTCGGTTCGTCGAGCGTCCCTAGGAGGAGCTCTCACATCCCTTTTCAACCGGGAAATGTCTGTTATATACCCGCGCTGTATTTATCGCTATTGCTCTCAACTGAAGCTGCACAGGTTATTAAAATGCCTATTCGATGCGAAAGAAGGCTCCATGCAAAACTACTCGACACAGCTTGATGCCGCCCGTTTGGGTATTGTTACTCCCCAGATAAAGCGTGTGGCTGAGAAAGAGGGGAGAGACGTCCAGTGGCTCATGCGGAAGATTGCCGAAGGACACATCGTCATCCCCTCTAACCATAACCATACTGCGCTTGATCCCTGGGGCGTTGGCGAGGGCCTCTCGACCAAGATAAACGTAAATCTGGGCGTTTCGGGCGATCTCCACGATTACGACGTGGAGATGGAAAAGGTCGACATGGCGCTCGATTTCAAGGTCGAATCCATCATGGACCTTTCCAATTGCGGCAAGACGAGCAAGTTCCGCCGCGACCTCATTGCCAAATCCACTGCCATGATTGGCACCGTCCCCATGTACGATGCCATTGGCTACCTGGAAAAGGAACTCGCCACCTGCACCGCGGAAGACTTTCTCGATGTCGTTCGCGCTCATGCAGAAGACGGCGTTGATTTCATGACCATCCATGCGGGCATCAACCGCCGAACGGTCGAGGCATTCGAACGCGAAGGTCGCCGCATGAATATCGTGAGCCGTGGCGGTTCCCTGCTCTTTGCCTGGATGAAGCTCACGGGCAACGAGAATCCCTTTTTCGAGCACTACGACGAACTGCTTGAGATTCTCCATGAGCATGATGTAACCATCTCGCTGGGCGATGCGATGCGCCCCGGTTGCATCGACGATTCGACAGATTCTGCCCAGGTCTCCGAGCTCATCGAGCTGGGCAACCTCACGACGCGTGCTTGGGATGCAGGCGTACAGGTAATGATCGAAGGCCCTGGTCATATGGCGCTCAACGAAATTGTGGCAAACATGGAGCTGGAGAAACGCCTGTGCCATGGAGCACCCTTCTATGTGCTTGGCCCCCTGGTGACCGACATCGCCCCCGGCTATGACCACATCACGTCTGCGATTGGCGGGGCTATCGCCGCAAGTCATGGCGCGGATTTCCTCTGCTACGTCACTCCGGCAGAGCATCTTCGCCTCCCCGATGTTGACGATGTGCGCGATGGGATCGTGGCGAGCCGAATCGCTGCCCACGCTGCGGATGTGGCACTCGGCATTCCAGGTGCGCGTGAGCGCGACAACGCAATGGCTGATGCTCGCAAGGCGTTCGACTGGGAAGAGATGTTCAAGCTTGCAATCGATGGCAAGACTGCCCGCGACTATTACGAATCGGCGCCCCCTGCAGAAGAGGGTACCTGCACGATGTGCGGCAAGATGTGCGCTGTCCGAACGGTAAACAAGGTTCTCGAAGAAAACGGAATGGAGCTTGGTCTGTAATGACGAACAGGGTAAACGAGATGACACCTGAAGAAGCGCTCGATGAGATTTGCGAAAACGCAAAGGCAGTGAGGGAGCGCGTGCCGCTCGTGCACAACATTACCAACTACGTTACGGTAAACGATGTCGCCAATGCGGAGCTGGCAATCGGGGGCTCCGCCCTCATGGCAGACGATATCGATGAGGTCGCAGATATGGTGGGCATCGCGTCTGCCACGAACATCAACATCGGCACGCTCAATGCGCGCACCATCAAATCTATGATCGAAGCGGGCAAGCAGGGCAACGCGACTGGCACGCCAGTCATCTTCGATGCCGTTGGCGCT
>CADBRF010000264.1 GCA_902796975.1 uncultured Coriobacteriaceae bacterium | reverse complement strand
ATGCAATTTCCCGTTGAGGAAAAGTAGAGAACCTTCATTGTATTTCACTCCTCATTTCAATAATGCAGTCGTTAAGCGTCTTTCCCTGTAATGCCTTTGTGAAGGATTGCTCGAGGTCTCCATACATGGCAGTAAGTGTCTGCTTGATATGGGAGCCGACGATGCAGGTGTCGTTCGAGTTCTGATGAATGTCGAAGAGGTGCGGCTCTTCTCCGGACACTGCTTTCCAGATGCGGAAAAGGGTCAGATTTTCTGGAGAAATCAGAAGATTGAAACCGCCCACCTTGCGCCTGCCCTCGACGATTCCGTCCCTCCTCAGCAGGGAGAGGATTCGCCTTATGTAGCTCGCATTTGTTCCCACGCTGTGAGCGATAGTTTCGGAAGTGACGGTTTTGTCGGATTCCGAAATCATTATCAACGCGTGAATCGCAACTGAGAATTTTGTGTCCAAATAAACGCCGTTCCTTAGATATCGTACCAGTAACAGATACTTTATAGAGCAAGGAAACCCCCGTCAACAAGGGGATTCGAATTATTCGCCTCCGGTTATCATGGAGTTCTTTTCTTTCGCCGTTATAATTTTCCTTGCACATGTGACCGAAGTTCTGTTCCTCTGTGAGGTGTCTCTCTTGGCTCTAGACTTTGCCAACCTTGATTATGACCGTGAAAAACGGTGTGGGTTTCCCGAGGTCATCTATGCTGAGGGCAAGACGCCAGACCAGGTTGTTCAGATTGCTCAGGCGCTCGTGGACCATCATGGACTCGCTTACGCCACGCGAGTGAAGGAAGAAACTGCGCGGGCAGTTCAATCTGTCTTGCCCGATGCCAGGTGGTTCCCGCTTGCCCGCGTCCTGATGGCTGATCGCCGGGAACGGCCGGTGGAGGGGGAGACCTTCGAGGAGGTGCTCGCGTGCCCCAATCGCGCTGAGGGCAAGGTGGTTGTGGCATGCGCCGGCACGAGTGACCTTCCTGTTGCCGAAGAGGCTGCACTCACCGCGCGTGTGATGGGATCCGCCGTCCAGCTCATTGCCGATGTGGGCGTTGCGGGCGTTCAACGCACGCTCGAGCGGGTCGACGACCTCCGCAGCGCCCATGTTATCGTGTGCGTGGCGGGCATGGAGGGAGCGCTCGCCTCGCTCATTGGCGGCCTGGTGGATGTCCCCGTTATCGCAGTTCCCACAAGCGTTGGCTATGGCGCCAACTTCGGCGGCCTGGCAGCCCTTTTGGGCATGCTCAACTCATGCGCAGGCGGCGTCTCCGTGGTGAACATCGATAACGGCTTTGGCGCAGGTCAGATTGCCGACAGGATCAATCGTCCACCCGCGCGGTTTGCTAATGACTAAGCGTTTACGCCTGGAGGCGGGCAGGCTTTGGGTGCCACATGCGTGCGAGCATTGTGACGGTTAATGACATCCATCGAGCCGGGTTTCTTTGGGCAAAAACTCGCGTATTTGCCCTGCCAGATATACACGCGAGCCATAGAGCAGAAGGACTTGCACTTTGTGCAGCCGAGCGTTTGCGGATCCACACCCTGCAGGTCTTCTTCTGTCAGCGTAAGCCGGTCTATCACTTGCCCCGGGGTGGAGGCCTGGAGATGCATTACTCCACCTCGCGCATAAAGCGTTCGAGGCGCGCAACGAGGATGCTCGTGTCTGCCACGGGGTTCTTCATGGGGACCGTGGGGATCTCCTCGTACATGGTCAAGCCTTCGGTGATGTTCTCGATATAGGGATCGTAGTCTTCGATTACGCGGTCCATCCAGTCCTTGCAGATGACCGGGTTGCCGTAGGAGAGGGCGATTCTTCCGCGGTCGGCATCATGGGCAACCTTGTTATACGTGATTGTCTGTGTTTCCGTGCTCATGTTGGCTCCCTTCACTTTTGGACACCTTCACTATATGTGACAGGCGCGCAAATCCGGGCAGACTGAGACGGTTTTAAAAGACTGTCCCACCGAATATGAGCGGTTATTGAGGGGGTCCAGAGGTGTGCATGATATCCAAAGATAGAGTTATTGCACAATTAGGGTGCCGTTTGCACAATAAAAAATACCGAGAAACATTTTATTCACGAAAACCACTTGAAATATTCAAAGAACTATAATCTATGCAAGAGCTTCATATCCGAGTTTGGGTACAGACGCTGGTGTAAGACTAGGAAGGTTCCAAGGACAGGGAGGCCCATCATGTACGATCACATTGCTATTGCTGTAGACGGTTCTGATAACTCCATGCGCGCGGTTGCAGAAGCGGTGAAGATTGCCAAGCTCTGCGGTCTCAAGAAGGTCGATGTCATCTCGGTTATTGCCATCGACGTGTATTCCGACATGGTCTATGACCCGGTAGAGGCTCACGGGGATACCCAGAAAGAGCTGGTCCAGCCCGCTCTTGACGCCTTCGCGGCGGAGGGCATCGAGGCGGAGCTCGAGCTGCTTCACGGGCGTCCAGCAGAAGAAATTCTTCGTTATGTGCAGCGTAACGATGTCGATATGCTCGTTATCGGCAGCCGCGGCCTCAACGCGCTCCAAGAGTTTGCCATTGGCAGCGTGAGCCACAAGGTTATCAAGCATTGCAAATGCCCCGTCCTCGTTGTGAAGTAACACGAGGGCTTGAACATCGAAGAAAAATGCCTGGGCTCGGGTTGTCCCTGTCCAGGCATTTTTCATGTGATTTATCGCTGCGAGATGAGTTTGGGGTCTCGCCACCTCGTCAACACCCTGAAAACCGGGTTCAGACTGTGGGTTTAAGCTCGAGCTCTTCGCCGGGATGCAGAATTATTTTGCCCTTTGCCACGAGTTTCTCTGCCTTTTCCTCATCGAACCACTGGTCAGGCGTGACGGGCGGGTTGACGGGCACGAGATGAACAGGGATGGTGTGGGTCGCGCTGATGAGCTTCGCGCATTCCGATGCTTCTTTAACGTCCATGTTGAAGTAGCCATCGCCTGGGAGTGCGGCGTAGTCAATCCCCAGAGCGGCAAGCTTTCCGCTCTTCATGTCCTCAGTCATGCTCGTGTCTCCGCTGGCGTAGAAGGTAACGCCGTCAAATTCAAGGACGAATCCCACGCATTCGTTGATGGGGTGGTTCTTGTTACAGGCCTCAACGCCTGTGATGCGCACACCATGGCTGGAAAGCGTCTTGTATTCGGCGGGGGAGGGGTGGGTATCCGCCGCCCTGATGATTTCGCACCCTTCTTTGTGGGGCATCTTGTCCACTTCGGTGTGGTCGAAATGCTCATGCGTGACGAGGATGAGGTCTGCCGGCAGATCGTAGCCTTCACCTGCGAAGGGGTCGAGATACACGACCGTCCCATCGCTCAGAACGAATCTATAGGACCCGTGCCCCTGATACAGCATCGTTGCCATGATGATCTCCCTTCTCGACTGCGGTGCTCGCCTACGTTGCCCGCATCATGTTTGTTCTATATCTCATACTAACGCAGGGTTGGTACGCTCATGCATCTACTTGTCACCCTAATGCGAAATTCTCCGTGTGGCTGTTGACATAGAGCATAGAGGTAGTATAGTTGTTTTCAACATATGAACACATGCTCATATGTGGGTTTATTGAAAGGAACTCATATGTCCAGTGAGCTCATGCAGCAGCATGAAGTGACCGACCATCCAGGTGAACAGGGAGAATGTCCGCTTGACCAGGTGCTCGAAGAGATGCCTGATGAGGAGATGCTCTACGACCTTGCGGATCTATTTAAGGTCTTTGCGGACACCACACGCATCAAGATTCTCTACGCGCTTATGGAGTCTGAGCTCTGCGTAGCGGATATCGTGGATGCCGTGGGTGTAAGTCAGAGCGCCATTTCGCATCAGCTTCGCATACTCAAGCAGGCGCATCTCGTGCGTTTTCGCAAGGAGGGCAAGCAGACAATCTATGCGCTCTCCGATGACCATGTTTACGTCATGCTCCGCCAGGGCATGATCCACATCTGCGAGTGATTTCTAGTTTGCTGTCAAAAAGATAGAAAGGATTTGACCATGCGTAAGGTTTACAAGCTCGACGGTGACATTTGCGCCAACTGCGCAGCCAAAATTCAGGCCAAGATCGAGGACTTGCCCGGCGTCAACAAGGTGAGCGTCAACGCCATGACCTATAAGTTTACGCTCGATGCAGAGGATGCCACTTTCAGCGACTCTCTCAAGAAGTCCCTCAAATATTTCGAGGACATCGAGCCCGATTGCGAGGTTCTCGTCTAAGAGGTTCCAACTCAGCGATTTCCACTCAGGGGAGAAACAATGGCTCGCGGTTTGACGAAGAAGCAGAAGAAGACACGCAATCGCATTCTTGTTGCGCTTGCCATCTTTTTTGCGCTTGAAGTCGCAGAGGTTGGATTCGAGGCGTTCGATGCCTTGCCCAATGGCCTCTGGTTTGAATTTGCAGCGTTTCTCGTGCCCTATCTCATCGCCGGCTATGACGTGCTGAAGAAGGCATGGCATGGCATTGTGCACCATCAGCCCTTTGATGAGAACCTCCTCATGTCCATTGCCACCATCGGCGCTTTTGCCCTCGTGTTTTTCCCGGAAGCAGAGCCGCACATGGCAGAAGGCGCGGCGGTTATGCTCTTCTATCAGGTGGGCGAGCTGTTCGAGAGCTATGCGGTGGGGAAGACCCGTCGCAGCATAGCCGACATGATGGATATCGCGCCCGATTACGCGAATGTCATGCATGATGGCGAACTCGTTGAAGTCGATCCGAGCGAGGTCGCTGTGGGCAGTGAAATCGTCGTGAAGCCTGGCGAGCGCGTACCGCTTGATGGCGTTGTCATCTCCGGAATGAGCCAGCTTGATACGAGCGCCCTCACGGGCGAGAGCGTGCCCCAGGTGGTTGAAGAGGGCGTTACCGTGGTAAGTGGATGTGTCAACATGACTGGCCTCATTACGGTGCGCACGAGCAAGCCCTACGGCGAGAGCACGGTGCAGCGCATCCTCGAGCTTGTCGAGAACGCGAGCGAGAAGAAAGCCCGCACCGAGAACTTCATCACCCGTTTCGCGCGCTATTACACCCCTATCGTTGTCATTCTCGCCCTGGTCATCGCTATCATCTCTCCTCTGTTCTTCGGGAGCACGTGGTCTGCCAGTGTCAAGAGCGCCCTCGTCTTTCTGGTTGTGAGCTGCCCTTGCGCCCTGGTCATCAGCGTCCCGCTGTCCTTTTTCGCAGGTATTGGCGCTGCGAGCCGCGTGGGTATACTCGTGAAGGGTTCCAGCTATCTCGAGACGCTCGGCGCTGCCGATACCATTGCCTTCGATAAGACGGGCACCTTGACCAAGGGCACCTTCAATGTGGTGGCAGTGCATGCTGATGAGGAAATAGATCCGGACCTGCTACTCTCCTATGCCGCCTACGCTGAAGCGTTTTCCTACCACCCCATCGCGCTTTCGGTGCGGGAGAGCTACTCCGGCGTCATCGACCAGAGCAAGATCGATCACGTAGAAGAGCGCAGCGGTCAAGGCGTATATGCCACGGTCGATTCTCATCAGGTTCTCGTGGGCAACGACAAGCTCATGCTGGCAGAGGACGTCCCCTATCACGATTGCGAGATTGTGGGCACTATCCTGCATGTTGCACTCGACGGGAAATACATCGGTCATATCGTCATCGCAGACGTGGTAAAAGAGGATGCAGCCCAAGCCATTTCCGACCTGCATGCGGCTGGCATCAAGAAGACCGTTATGCTCACGGGCGACAAGCGGGAAGTTGCCGATGCCGTTGCCAAAAGAATTGGAATCGATGAGGTCCGGGCACAGCTTCTGCCACAGGGCAAGGTTTCGTGCGTGGAAGACCTGCTCGCTGAAGAGCGAGAGGGTGGAAAGCTCGCCTTTGTGGGCGATGGGATCAACGACGCCCCCGTTCTCATGCGCGCGGATATCGGCATTGCCATGGGTGCAATGGGTTCAGACGCGGCAATCGAGGCAGCGGACATCGTCCTCATGGATGACAAGCCGGGCAATATCGCCCTTGCCATGCGCATAGCCCGCAAGACCATGCGCATCGTGTGGCAGAACATCGTCTTCGCCATCGGAGTGAAGATCGTCATCATGATTCTCGCCCTGCCCTTTATCGGCATCGCAACCATGTGGCTCGCTGTGTTCGGAGATGTGGGGGTCGCCATCATCGCAATTCTCAACTCCATGCGTTGTCTGCGCGTCCCCAAGTAGCTCGTCTTCCTAATGCGTTTTGTAATCGTCTGGCAAGCTTGTTTCCGCAAATGTGCCCGGGGTGCCCTTATGGTGCCCTGGGCAATTTTGGTTAGCTTGTTTGGTCACTGCATGATAGTTTTGTGAAAATAATGCAAGTTCTTGCTTGAGCATGCGGCTCGCAGGCGCTCTACTGCCGTCCATTCCCACAGGCGCTTCAAAGCCCGTGGGGTTAGTGGTAAACTACGTTGCCTTTTTGTAACCTTCGGCGTGTGAGGCGTTTGCTGCGCGTCGTGAAAGCTGTGCAGGCATAGCTGAGTCTATTAGGAGGACGCTCAGAGTCCATGCAGTTGTATTCGTTGCAGTTTGTACTGTTCCTCATCCTTGCGCTCATCGCGTATTATGCGGTTGGCCGCATCGCCCATAAGGGGCAGTGGATCGTCCTGCTCGTCGCGAGTTTGGGTTTTTACTTCGCGTCTGGCTGGCAACATCTCTTCTTCATCCTGACCACCGCTCTCACCACCTGGCTCCTTGCCAGGAAGTTCGCGAGCATCGAGGCGAAGTCCAAGGAAGAGCGCAAGCAGGTCAAAGACCGCAAGGAGCGCAAGGCCATCAAGGCCCGCTACAACAAGCGCAAGTGGAAGTTTCTCCTCCTCGGCCTCATCATCAACTTCGGTATCCTCTCCTACATCAAGTACTGGAACGCCATCCTTGGCATCTTCAGCATGCAGGACAGCTTCCTGGCTTCGCATCTCCTGTTGCCGTTGGGTATCTCCTTCTACACGTTCCAGTCCATGAGCTACCTCATCGACACCTATAACGCGAAGTACGAGCCAGAGAAGAACTTCGCCAAGTTCCTGCTCTTCGTCTCCTGGTTCCCGCAACTCATCCAAGGCCCTATCAACCGCTTCAACGATCTTGCCCAGCAGCTCTACGCAGAGCATCACTTTGATGCCGAGCGGTCTCGCCGCGCCCTGCTCCTCATCGGCTTCGGCATGCTGAAAAAGTATGTCATGGCCGATATGCTGGTGAACT
>CADBRF010000263.1 GCA_902796975.1 uncultured Coriobacteriaceae bacterium | reverse complement strand
GGCCGAAGTCCTCTTCGACGATGAGAAGGCCATGGTTCGCATCGATATGTCCGAGTACATGGAGAAGTTCTCCGTGCAGCGCCTGATTGGCGCGCCTCCGGGATACGTTGGCTACGAAGAGGGTGGCCAACTCACCGAGGCTGTGCGTCGTCATCCCTACACGGTCGTGCTCCTCGACGAGATTGAGAAGGCGCATCCGGATGTCTTCAACGTCCTGCTCCAGGTGCTGGACGACGGCCGCCTGACCGATGGCCAGGGCCGCGTGGTGAGCTTCAAGAACGCGATCATCATCATGACGAGCAACGTGGGCAGCGACGTGATCCAGCAGTACGCCGCGAACGATGACAAGAGGGGCGAGCAGGCGGCCCTGCAGCAGATGCTCCGCCAGACCTTCCGCCCGGAGTTCATCAACCGCATCGACGAGATCATCACCTTCTCCACGCTCAGCATCGACCAGCTTGAGAAGATAGTCGACCTCCAGCTGGCGGATGTCCGCTCTCGTCTGGCGGACCGCCGCATCGGCCTCGAGGTCACCGAGAGCGCCATGGGCAGGCTCACGCTCGACGGCTATGACCCGGTCTTCGGTGCCCGTCCGCTCAAGCGCCTCATCCAGCACGAGGTCGTCGACAGGCTCGCAAACGAGCTGGTCAGCGGCAACGTGCGCGAGGGCGACACAGTTGTCATCGACCTGGACGAGAACGGGGAGTACACCACTACGGTCGAGCTCGGTGCAGACGTGGTGGAGGAGTAGCCTGACGCGGCTGGCTTTTTCGTCAGCCTGTTAGCGCGGGCATAGGGAAATCCTGAGGGGTTGGGTGCTAGGCATCCGGCCCCTCTTCTGCGTCTACGGGGAGTCTTCGAACATCGACCTGTACCGGTGTCCTGCACTGCACCATGCGCGGAGGCCGCGTCACCCTCGCAGACAACGCGGCCCTGTATTCCGCTGCAGAGCTGTTTATTTAGCAAGACGCATGGGGCGAGGTAACTGAGCCTGCCTCACTGCCCCGCTGAGTATCACTCCCGTTGAGCCTACTTGGCCTTTAAATCCTTCGACTTGATACATTCGATGAGCAAGCTGATGCCGCCAGCCAGCAGGTAGATGGCCAGCACAATCCACAGGGCTACAGCCGAGGACAGGGGCATGAACAGCAAGAACAGCGCGAAGATGATGTTGAGCACACCGCTGGCGATGAGCCATCCGTAGTTGCTGGCGGATATGAACCGCAGGGTAGATGAGAACGAGAGCTGCTCGATACCCATCATGAACAGCTCAAACGCCAGGATGAAGGCGAACGCCACCACCATGCCGTCGTTTGGCATCGAGAACAGCAGGATGCCCACTAGGATGATGAGGATGCCCGAAACGAGCAGCCCGCCCATGCGGAAGCCAAACGGCAGGGTGGCATACTCGGTGATTCCGAACACGCCAAATGCGATAATGAGCAGGGTGAGTATCGCCAGCCCCACGGACATTGACTGCTGTGGGAAGATTAAGAACACAACGCCGAGCACTATCATGAGAATGCTGATGATGAAGCCCGCCATGCGGATCGAATGTAGTCTCTCGTTCCATTCGTCTGCGAACTGCTGTTTCAGCTGCGGGTCGAGGTCGAATCCGAAGCCCAACATGATAACGCGCCTCCTCTGACGAATCCCACGGCGCTGATTGCGCCGCTCTGACAACTTGGTGATACTGCAGAATGCTTTACAGAGGAAGGGAATATGTAAAGCTGTCAACTGAGCGTTTCTGAAGGCTGAACACTTGCTGGAGATGTGTTGAAATCCGCAGATTGACCAACCGACGCACCTCGTCTTTTTGCGCACGTGATGCGCATTCCCTCCCAGCGAGTAGAAATCTGCCACTGTGGTTATTCTTCCACGCGCTAAAAAGCAGGGGAGGTATCTATTGAAAAAAGATAGGCATCTCTCCTGTTCGAAAGGTACGCATCGAAGATAGAAGATGAGTTGACGGATCTGTGAAGTGATTTCCTGACTCGCATCTAACACATTCAGTCGGTGCTTTCGGCTGCCATCACATGCCCATTGAACGCAGGGTTTCGGCCACGCCACGGCCTAAGGGGCGTGAGAGAAATTCCTCGACCGCCTGCTGCCCGGTCACGAGGTCGGGGCCTCCCAGGACAGCTACCAGACCGCCCGAGGCAAATC
>CADBRF010000262.1 GCA_902796975.1 uncultured Coriobacteriaceae bacterium | reverse complement strand
GGAGAAGGTCCTCGTATTCCATCTCGAGGCCGGCAATGCCCTCGCCATCGATGTTGGCAACGCCCACAACCTGGCTGCCCGTGCTCCCGTAGGGGTAGACGCGCTTGGTGTCCTCCAGGTAGTAGATACCCGTGAGCTTCTTTTCCTCGAGCTCTTCCTCGAGCTCTGAAGCAAGGTCATGATCGGCCTTGCGTTGGATGTAGACGAAGGAGGTTCCCTTCTTGGTTACCAGGTTGTAGTAGTCCTGGTAGGTCATATCGTAAGAGTCGCCCAGCACATCGGTGAGTACGGTGGCGACATCCGAAGGGTACTTCACTTGGGTTGGGTCGCAATAAATGGTCGTCGCGTCAATGCTCGAAGCCAGCACCTCGCCGTTGCGGTCATAGATGGTGCCACGCTTGGCGGTGACGGTCATGTCGACAGTATGGGATGATGCGGCGAGCTCCGAGAACTCAGCAGCCTTGAAGACCTGGATATAGATGAGTCTGCCGATGATGGCGGCAATGAAAATCCCGAGCAGGACGATGATGACCCAGTCGCGCGTGTAGACAGTCTTGTTCCTGCCGCGCATGCCTGCGCCTTGGCTAGAACGAGGGGAGTGCATCCTGTCATCCCCTCCTAGTCGACTTCGGACGTACCCGTTTCAACGGCGGTGTTGATTGTAGCAGCATCGGCGCCAACAGCAGCGGCGGATGCCTGCTCCTTCGCGGGAAGGTCAACAGTAATTCTGACCGTCTCCTCAGGAGCGGACATGCCAAGCCTGGATGCCTCGGATTGAATGCGTGTGGTGCTCGCGAGAACGGAGTGGTTGATCTCCAGCTCATGACCTGCCGCATAGGCATCGTCAAGTTGCGCCTGCATGGTCTCGTTAGTCTGTAGCATCTGCACGGTCTGGGTGGAAATCCAAACGCGCGCGCCCGCGAGCAGGGCAACGAAGATGATAAGTGCAAAGGCAAGTTTTGTTCCCGCGACAAAGGTAGAGGAGAGCGTCTGGGCATCGGTATTATGACCCGGGAGAACCCGCACATTGGGGCGGGTCTGCTGCTCGGGAGCGCGGCGTGGTGCCGTTGATCCGTATGTGTAATATGAACGAGCCGCCTGAGCCATGCCCGGTTCGTTTCCTCTCTATAGTTTCTCAGCCACGCGAAGCCGGGCGCTGTGGGCGCGGGGGTTCGCTTTTACCTCATCAGCCGAGGGGTACATCGGCTTGCGAGTCTTCACATCGAGTACCGGCGTCTTGCCGCACACGCACACCGGGAGATCCGGAGGGCAGGTGCACGGATCCTGCATTTCTCGGAAGAGGTCTTTCACGATGCGATCTTCCATGGACTGATACGAGAGAACCACGATTCTTCCACCGGGATTGAGCCAGCGAATTGCCGCATCAAGCCCTTTTTTGAGAACATCCATCTCGTGATTGACCTCCACGCGCAGCGCCTGGAAGGTGCGCTTTGCGGGGTGCCCACCTTCGCGTCTCGCCTTTGCAGGGATGGCGCGCTTGATGATGTCCACCAGCTGGAAGGTGGTGTTGACGGGCCGCTCACGCCGCTCGTTGATGACAAAGCGAGCGATGCGAGCGGCCCACTTTTCGTCTCCGTACTCTCGTAGAACCCGGGCGAGATCAGCTTCGGAATAGGAGTTCAGGATCTCTGCTGCGTTGAGGGTTTGTTTGCCCGGGTCCATGCGCATGTCTAAGGGGGCGTCCACCCTGTAGGAGAAGCCCCGCTCGGGGATGTCGAATTGAGGTGAGCTCACGCCAAGGTCGAAGAGAACCGCATCGATACCAGGGACCCGAGCCTGGACGAGAAGTTCGTCCAAGTCCCCGAAATTGCCCTTGATAAGAATGGGCGGGGTCTCGAGACCTGTTTCGCTAAGACGCTGGGAAGCCGCTTCGAGCGCCATCTCGTCTTGGTCGATGCCAATCAAGATGCCACTGGGAGCCACTGCCTGGGCGATTCTCATGGAATGGCCTGCTCCACCAAGCGTGCAATCGAGCGCGACCGAACCCGGTTTGAGATTCATCGCTTCGATGCACTTATCCAACATGACAGGAATGTGCCGGTATTCTTCTTTCAACGTTCCCTACGCTTCCAGAAACTCGTCGAGCGACGCGGTATCGTCTTCGAACTCGTTCCAAGCAGCGCGATTCCAGATTTCGATATGGTCGTCGTCGCCGATAATCGTGACGTCCTTGCCGATGTTGCCG
>CADBRF010000261.1 GCA_902796975.1 uncultured Coriobacteriaceae bacterium | reverse complement strand
GCGTGGCATTGACCTCAGAGCGTGTCTCTGCCGCGCTTTCCCCCGTCGCCCCAATTGAGTCGAGCTGGGCAAACGATTCCACGAGCTTGATTGTGGTGGGCAGATAGTAGCCCGTAAGCTCCTGGAGTTTGGAGGTGTCTTGCGGATGGGAACGAAGCCAAGTGGCGATTCGCATTATCTTTCCGCATATATCCGAGATTGAGTTGCGGGTTTTGGCATCGGAGATGGAGGGGGCGATAACATTTGCACGCTTAACGAAAGCCTCGCAGGCGGCGATGGCATCTTTTGTCTCCTGGGGAAGCTGTGCCACCCGTTTGGCATCAGCTTTTGCCTCCACAGCCTCGCGTTCTTCCCGTTCTTGCATCTCGCGCTTGAAACGCTCGTAATCCCGGTAGGATCCGTCCGTGAGAAAGAGCACGTTCTCCTCTGCTTCTTCCACGACATGGCCCTCCGGGATGAACCCGCGCTCAATCGCCTTTTTCAGGCTCTTCGCAAGCTTGGGGGCCGGTATTGAAACGGCTCGGGCAAGGTCGTCAAGCGCCATGCTTGTTCGCGTCCCCATAGCCCGCGAAATGCGTTCAAGCTCATCTGCCAGCCCGCGGTTTTGCACGCTTTTAGCAAGCATGCCAATGCCTCCGCCTGCGCAACCAGCGCCAATGACACCTATCGTTACAGCAAGGGGCAGGGTAATCGCCGCGAAGGCAACCCCCGCGACGAGCGTTGCCATGCCCATGCCAGTCAGGGCAAACCCGCCAACTCCCAGACCGACGCTTTGGAGATTCACGCCGGACTCCCTGACTATATAGGGCGAATAGACGTCACGCGGCTTGAAGAGCTGACTGGAAACGGAGTGGAGACTCCGGGTGAGTGAGGTGCCCACCTTGTCGAAATCGAGTGCCGAGAAAGCCTTGTTCGCCTGGTCAACCGCACGTTGTCCCTCGGCGATGAAATCATCGAACGTCTTGTTGTACTGGTAGCTGCCCGCCATAGATTTCGACCCCACTGCATGTGATGCTCAGTTTCCCTACAAGCCTACACGATAAAGCAGCAAAGAGGCGTTTCTGTCATCAATTCGCGATACACAAATTCAAACCGAGCACCACTTCCCTCCAATGCGTGCAGGGAGCGCAACGACTTGCCAACTTGTCCATGAAAGGGCGAGGCCATCACCTCTGAAATCTATTCTCTCGCCTCGTGACGCTCGAGCTCTGCCCGAGGCTCGGCAGGATCAATGGGCTCGATAAAGTGCTCTTGTTCGTCAATGGCATCGGTGGCGGGAACAGAGACGCGACGCTCGTAGCAGGAGAACATCTCGTCTACGTCCTCCTTGGAAGGCTTGGGTGTGATCCAGCTCACAAGCGGGCAGATGATGAGGCTTCCCACCATGGCAATGGCGCCTGCGTTGATGGGGCTTGCAATGAAGCCGATGAACATGTTGGAAACTGTGAGCCCAACGCCGAAGGCGAAACATGCCCAAACGCTGGCAACGCTCGTTTTCTTCCAGTAGAGGCCGTAGAGGAAGGGCGCGATGAAGGCGCCTGCGAGAGCACCCCAGGAGATGCCCATGAGCTGGGCGATGAAAGTCACCGAGGAGTTGTACTGGATGAGAGCGATGATTGCGGAAATGGCAACAAATACGACGAGCAGGCACCGCATGGCGAAAAGCTGCCCGCGCTCCTTCATGTCAGGCTTGAAGGCGGCCTTAATGACATCGAGCGTGAGTGTCGAGCTAGAGGTGAGCACCAGCGAGGAGAGCGTGGACATAGAGGCCGAGAGCACGAGAATCACCGTGATGCCGATGAGAATATCCGGCAAGGTAGAGAGCATCGAGGGAATAATCGAATCGTAGACCGGGATGGTAACGCCCGCAGCATTGGTGGTGTAGGCAATCTGGTCGCCGAACAGACGGCCAAAGCCACCGAGGAAATACGATCCACCGGCAACAACCAGGGCAAATGCCGTGGAGACAATGGCGCCCTTGCGAATGGAGCTCTCCGACTCGATGGCGTAGAACTTCTGCACCATCTGCGGCAGGCCCCAAGTACCGAGCGAGGTAAGGATGACAACGCCGAGGAGGTTTGCCAGATCTGGCCCAAACATGCTGGCGAAGACCCCCTGCATCTGCGGAGATGCCGTGTCGGGACCAGGGATTGCAGCAAGGGCAATAAGAGACTCCTGGAAACCACCCTGTCCGTTCAACACGCAGATGATGATGGCAATGATGGAGACGAGCATAATCGATCCCTGCACCGTGTCATTGAGGGCTGTGGCCATATAGCCGCCCCATACAACATAGATGCAGGTGATGACAGCCATGCCTATGATGCAAGCTTCATAGGGTATGCCAAAGGCCATACCGAAGAGGCGGGAGAGACCGTTGTAGACCGATGCCGTATAGGGAATGAGAAAGACGAAGATGATGAGGGCAGAAACGACCCGGAGCGCCTTGCTCTGGTAACGCTTGCCAAAGAATTCGGGCATGGTCTTTGCATCGAGGTGGTGTGTCATGACACGGGTACGGCGCCCGAGCACATACCAGGCGAGCAGAGAGCCAATGAAGACGTTACCGAGACCAATCCAGAAGGCTGAAATTCCGTACTTCCAACCGAATTGGCCTGCGTAGCCAATGAAGATTACCGCCGAGAAATACGACGT
>CADBRF010000260.1 GCA_902796975.1 uncultured Coriobacteriaceae bacterium | reverse complement strand
TGCGGGCGGCTCATGTGCTGCCTCCGCTACGAATTCGAGGCGTATAAGGATTTCAAGAGCCGCGCGCCCAAGCGGAACGCGCTCATCGACACCCCCATGGGTCTTGGTAAAGTCGTGGAGTTCGATACCCCGCGCGAAATCATCAAGCTGCGTTTCGAGGATGGCAAGTCGCTCCAGGTGCCGCTTTCTGCCATGGATACGGGCGACAAGGTGGCACGCGAAGGCGAACGTGTGCGCCCCTGCCACATTTCCCCAGAGGCGTTTGACCAAGTCATCGAGGAGCTGCATCACGATAAGAACCTTGCCATGATGGGCGAGAAGTACTTCAGCAGCGATCCCAAACTGGCTGATAAAACTGCGGATCAGGGTTCTTCCGAGGGAAGAGCGCGCCGCCGGAATGAAAATGCTGGGGGAAGCAACAGAAGGGACCGCGGAGGCGAATCCCGTTCCTCTCGCTCGGGCGGTTCATCCTCAAACGACCGCCATGCTCGCAAGCGCAAAACGGTTACCATCGGCAACAAAAGCGAGGACAACGGGAGCGGTTCGCGCGCACAAGCAGAGCGTACTCCGCGGAATCGCAACAACTCCAACAACGGGCAACGACATAGTGCTGACCAAGCGCAGCTTTCCGATGAGCTCAGAAACCAGGAACCGACGCAGCGGAGACGCCGTCGCCGCCGTGGCGGCAATGGCAACCGGCAGGGCGGATCGGGTCAGGGTGCAGACCAACGCGCAAGCGAGCAGCCGCGTGGCGAGCAGAATCGCGGGGGCGAACAACGCCGCGGTGGCGAGAATGCCGCCAAGGAGAACTCTGGCAACCGTCAGCGCCGCAATCGCAATCGAGCTCAGGGCCAGAACCGGAACGGCTCCCATCAGCAGGGCAACCAAGGGGGCGACCGTTCGCGCCGCCAGGACAAACCGCGTCCCGGGCAGCATTCAAGCTCGGTGAGCGGAGATGCTGCACGCCGCTCGAATGGCGGAAACGATCGCAAGCCGCGCAGACGCCATCGTTCTTCGGGCGAGGGAAAACCTGCTTCTAATAGTGGTGCTTCTCAGGAATAACTGGCTCGCCTGCTATTCAACCGCTGTCAGGATGCGCCACTCGCGCAAACTACGCAAAACCTGTTAACACAGACCAGTTGCCTTATTGCCGAGGCGCTGGTCTGTGGTGCCCGGGCAGCTGCTTGCTCTCGGAATCCGATACTCTCTCCCTGATTCCATTCTTCGCTGGAAGCTGCCCTGGGGCCAAATATCCCTTCTTTGATTCCACATCTCGCTGGAAACTCACATTAAAGCGAAAATTTGCCCTTTAATTTTGCTGCCGACGAAAAAGCGCTTAAATGTACAAGTTTTTCGTTTGGCATTGGTAGATATCCTGTTTTGACCTTCTCTGAACAGGGCTTTTGCATGAGAAAACACCAGTTGGTACAAGGAGATTTCGGAAGAGGCGTGCATTTAAGCCAAATTATGTCCCCCGATTAGATTTGCGGCAAAAAACGGCTTTAATGTACAGCTTTTATAGCCTGCGCCCGTGTATGAGAGCTTGCCAAGGGGCACGACGGGCAATAGTCTCTGGGGAAAGTCTGACGGTAGGGGTTTCACTTGCCAAAAGTCGCAGGGGAGAGTGGCTGGTCAAAGAAGCGGTACCAGTAAAAACCGCTGGGGAAAGTGACTGGGCGGGCCGAATGCGAAGAGATTACGGAGAAGTGTCGCTTGCCTTGCCAGTTCTTGCACAATATGTACAATTGCTGTAAATGAACTATGCGTCCAAAAACGTGCGGATTGTGCAATTGCTAGGAAGTGACCGAGATGGAAGAGGCACAGATCAAGAATCACGATGATTCTTCGGCTAATCAGATGGCGGTCGACCCCGGTTCTCGCAGCAACCAGACGGCTTGTTCGCCGAGGCCTACTCCAGACAAGCGCATATTGCGCACGCAACGAGCACTTCGCTCGGCGCTCATCGAACTGGTGAATGAGTGCGGATATGACGGGTTCACGGTCAATGACCTGTGTAAACGCGCAGATATTAACCGCGGAACTTTCTATAATCACTACCATGACAAAGAAGAATTCATCCGAAGCTGCGAAGACGAGGTGCTTGAGGGGTTCGAGCGCTTTCAGCCTCGTATCAACGATATGAGCATGCTGATGATTGTGAGCTACGACAAAATTCGCAAGCCCATGCCGTTGCTCGTGGAGGTCTTCGAGTATCTCCAAGAGCAGTGCGCCTTCGTCCAGGCCATGCTTGGCACACGAGGCGACAGCAGCTTTTCCACCCGTATTGTGGACACCTTCTGCAACAGAATGATGCGGTCGGTGTTGCATGAGAAGTACCGCAAGAATCCCACCACATTCGTGGACTACTACGTCTCCTTCTACTCCTCTGCTCTGCTTGGAATTATCAATGAGTGGTATTCAAGGGACATGCAAGAATCCCCTGAGGAGATGGCGGTTATCACGGCACGGCTGCTTCTTAACAAGGTGGGGGATCCGATTAAGCTGTAGATATCTGGCGAGGCGGATATCTACAGCCGGATTGCTGGTATTCGCCAGTGCATTACGAGTTTATGCTTTTAAATTGACGCGTTGCCATTGTTAACAGCACAAATGCGCCGCGCGAGGAAAGGAACGAACAAAGATGACAACGACCGAGAACAAGGCGATGCAAGCGGGCGAAGGCTCGAAGCTTCTGCGCATAGGTGTCGATGTGGGCTCCACCACGGTCAAGCTGCTTGTGCTCGACGAGGCGGGGAAAGTTATCTTCTCCGTATACCGTCGTCACCACTCCGATATCCGCGCTACGATTATCGGCATCGTGGACGAGGCGCTTGAGGCGGTGGGTGACGGGCAGGCAACTATCACCATCACTGGCTCCGGTGGACTGCTGCTTGCAAATTGGCTGGGTGTGCCCTTCGTCCAGGAGGTCATCGCCAACAAGACGGCTATCGAGCAGCTTATTCCCCAGACTGACGTGGCAATTGAGCTGGGCGGCGAGGACGCCAAGATCATCTATTTTGACGGTGGCATAGAGCAGCGCATGAATGGCACGTGCGCGGGTGGTACGGGCGCCTTCATCGACCAAATGGCGACCCTGCTCGATACCGATGCGTCCGGCCTGAACGAAATGGCAAGCCGTCACACCATCATCTACCCCATCGCTTCGCGCTGCGGCGTGTTTGCCAAGAGCGATGTTCAGCCCCTGCTCAACGAGGGAGCCAAGCGCGAAGACGTCGCGGCATCGGTGTTGCAGGCCGTGGTCATGCAGACCATCTCCGGCCTCGCGTGCGGCCGTCCCATTCGTGGCAACGTCGCTTTCCTCGGCGGCCCGCTTCACTACCTCTCCGAGCTGCGTCAGCGTTTTATCGAGACACTCGAACTGACCGATGAGACTACCATCATTCCCGAGGAATCGCATCTCTTTGTCGCCCAGGGCGCCGCACTCGCCTCCAAGGAAAATGCGGAGACCGTTTCGCTTGGCGAGCTCAAGGACCGCATGCAGCATCTGGGGAGCATCCAGGGCAGTGAGGTCGAACGCCTTGACCCGCTTTTCAAGGACGAAGAGGAGTACCAAGCCTTCTGTGACCGCCATGCCAAGGCTACGGTTCCGTGCGGGGATCTGGCAGAGTATCGAGGCACAGCCTATCTGGGCATCGACGCGGGATCTACCACGCTCAAATCCGTGCTTATCGGCAAGGATGGCGAAATCCTCTACGACTTCTATGCCAACAACAAGGGCGACGTTCTCGGCACCGCTCGCCGTATGCTTGGCGAGCTGGAAGAAGCCTTGCCCAAGGACGAGGACGGAACCCCGCTCATCACCATCGGCCACACCACGACAACGGGATACGGCGAGGCGCTCCTCCTCGAGGCCATTCAGGCGGATAGCGGCGAAATCGAGACCGTGGCCCATCTCCGTGGTGCCCGTGAGCTGGACCCTGAAGTCGACTTCATTCTCGACATCGGCGGTCAGGATATGAAGTGCATGCGCGTGCGCGACGGCGTCATCGAGCACATCATGCTGAACGAGGCCTGTTCTGCAGGCTGCGGCTCGTTCATCGAGGCTTTCGCCACGTCTCTCGGGCTTTCAGTGCAGGAATTCGCTTCCGAGGCATGCACATCCAAGGCGCCCGTTGACTTGGGCAGCCGCTGTACCGTCTTCATGAACTCCCGCGTCAAGCAGGCGCAGAAGGAAGGCGCCACGGTTGCGGATATCAGCGCCGGCCTCTCCTATTCCGTTATCAAGAACGCCCTCTTCAAGGTTATCAAGCTTCGCGATGCAAGCGAGCTGGGCGAGCATGCCATAGTTCAGGGCGGCACCTTCATGAACAACGCGGTGCTTCGCGCTTTCGAGAATCTCGCGGGTCACGATGCGATTCGCCCCAATATCGCCGGTCTTATGGGAGCATGGGGCGCTGCACTTCTCGCGCGTGACCGTGCGACCGCGATGGGTTCCACCCTGCTCACTCCGCTGGAGATCGACCAGCTGCAGATCAAGCACACCGCCGTGCGTTGTGGGCGTTGCGAGAACAACTGCCTGCTGACCATCAACGATTTCGGCAAGGACGAGAAGACGGGACGCCATCGCCGCTTCATCACGGGCAACCGATGCGAAAAGGGCGCTGGCGCCAAGAAGGCGGCGAACAAGGCTCCCAACCTCTTCGAGTTCAAGAACCATCTGCTCTTTGACCGCGATGTTCTGCCTGCGGAGAAAGCCAAATACGGCACGGTGGGCATCCCCCGCGCCCTCAACATGTACGAGAACTACCCCTTCTGGCATACCTTTTTCACCACGCTGGGCTACCGGGTGGAGCTCTCGGCGGCGTCCACCAAGAAGACCTTCGAAGCGGGCATCGAATCCATGCCGTCTGAGAACGCCTGCTATCCTGCCAAACTCTCGCATGGCCACATCATGGACCTGCTCAAACGCGACGTTGACTTCATCTGGATGCCCTGCATCCGCTGGGAGCGACAAGAGGACAAGGGCGCGAACAATCACTTCAACTGCCCGATTGTCATGAGCTATTCCGAAGCGCTCAAGCTCAACATTGACGAGCTGCGTACGAGCAGGACCGACTTCCTCAACCCATTTATCCCTTACGATGATAAAGAGGCTCTGAAGAAACGTCTGTGGGAGCATCTCTCCCGCGACCGCCGCCGCAAGATGATTGCCGAGGGCGTGCCAAAAGACCAGATCGTGTTGCCGAGCCAGCGCGAGATTAACGAGGCGGTTGACCGCGCCTGGCAGGTTGACCTCGATTTCAAGAGCACCATGCGCGCGAAGGGCGAGGAGACCATCCGCTGGATTGAAGAGCACAACGGCCATGGCATCGTGCTTGCCGGCCGCCCCTACCACATCGATCCCGAAATCAACCACGCCCTGCCGGAACTCATCACGAGCTATGGCATGGCTGTTCTCACCGAAGATTCTGTCGCCCACCTAGGCGATCTCCAGCGCAACCTCCGTGTGTACGACCAGTGGATGTTCCACACCCGTCTCTACAACGCCGCCAAGGTCGTGACCGAGCGCGAGGACCTCGACCTCGTGCAGCTCAACTCCTTCGGCTGCGGCCTCGATGCCCTCACCACCGACGAGGTGCAGGAGATTATCGAGGGCAGCGGCAAGGTCTATACCGTGCTTAAAATTGATGAAGTCAGCAACCTGGGCGCTGCTCGCATCCGTATCCGCTCGCTCATTGCCGCTCTGCGCCAGCGCCGTGACGAACGTGAGACGGTCGAAGAGGCCACCCGCATCATCAACGAGGCGGATGAGAACGCAGCTGCCGATCACCGCGAGTACATGACGAGCCGAAAGGCGTGCGTCAGCGCTGACTTCGAGTACGTTCCCAACCGCAAGGCGAACTCTACTGAGTTCCCGCGCGCTGAGTTCACCGAGGAAATGCGCGAGGCAGGCTATACCATCCTCGCCCCACAGATGAGCCCCATCCACTTCGAGCTGCTTGTGCCCATCTTCCAAGCGCACGGCTACAACTTGGAACTGCTCCCGAGCGTCGATCCTTCGGCTATCAGCGCTGGTCTCAAATACGTGAACAACGATATCTGCTACCCGTCCATTCTGGTCACGGGCCAGATTATGGAAGCCGCCACCTCTGGCCGCTACGACATGGACAAGACCGCCTTCATCATCACCCAGACTGGCGGCGGCTGCCGTGCAACCAACTACATCTCGCTTATCCGCAAGGGCCTGCATGATGCCGGCCTTGACCAGGTGCCGGTCATTTCGCTCGCTTTCAACAACACGGGCGAGAAAAATTCGGGCTT
>CADBRF010000259.1 GCA_902796975.1 uncultured Coriobacteriaceae bacterium | reverse complement strand
CGAGGAGGTCGTCATCCTCCAGCCCCCACATATGTTCGATGAAGGCGCAGATGTTCTCGAGCGAATCGGACCGTTCCTTGCCGCCTTCGATGACGTGGATGCGGTCAACCTCGTCCGCGGAGAAGTTCTCGTTCACGAGTACGATGGTGTATTCCAGCCAGGCAGCTGGGCAGGCAACCACAACGCGGTCAATGGCGCTGCACGCGAGGAAGGCCCTGATAGTGCGGACGATGATGGGCATGTCGTCATCGCCGATGCGCAGGAACTGCTTGGGGCGCGTGGTCTTGCCCATGCGCTTGCCTTTTCCTCCTGCGAGAATACCTGCGTAGTTCGCCAAGAGACCGCTTCCTTTCATGGATGCCGTTAAGGGCGCGAGTGAAAAAACGCATGCTTACGCCCTGCTCGCATGCTGCCAGCATTAGAAGAAATACTAGCATGTATGCGTCTTGTTATCGACAAAGCCCTTGCCAAAGCGTCCTGTTTCAAGGCCTGAAGAAGCAAAAGGCACCTCCGCTGAGGGGCGGAGGCGCGAATGAGGGCTATACGTTGGCGAACTGGTCTTTTCCAAGATAGTCCGCAAGGGCCTGCAACGCGTCTTTCGGTTTGAACCCGGTGGCCTCGAGCTTAGCGAGGGCGAGCGTGCTGTGCTGGGGGCGCGGGCTTGCGGGAGCTGTCTTATTGCCGTAGTTGTCGTAGCCGTATGTGCCCCAGTGGAAGTACTTCTCGCTCGCCACACCCACGACGTCTTCTTCGCTCGCGCCCAGGTGGGCAAAAATTGCCCGAGCGATATCTGCCCAGCTCATCTCCTTGCCGTCGCATGTGACGTTGTAGGTGCCCCAGGGGGCATGCACGCAATTGCGCAGAGGGTCGTAGGTCGCGCCCGCAACGGGCTCCTCGCCCATGCCAAGCAGGTGAACGATGACGCGAGCCAGCTCGTCTGCAAAGGTCAGGCGGCCAATCTGGTCGTTTACCACGGTCACGTGGTCAAGATGGCTAGGCTCGTCCTCGGGGCTCTTGCAGCGTTCCGCGAGCTGTGCCATGGTGCGGACAAAGTTCTTGCCGTCGCCCACTACCCAGCTTGTCCGGCAGATGAAGTGACGGGGAACTGTGGCAACGATGGCATCTGCAGCAGCCTTGGTCTGCCCGTAGACCCCAAGCGGGGAGAAGGGCTCGTCTTCCGTGTGGAGCACCTGCCTGCCGTCGAACACGTAATCGCTCGAGATATGCACGAGGGCGAGGCGGTGTTCCGTGGCGATGCGGGCGAGGTTTGCCACGCCACAGACGTTGACCTTCCAGGCGGCAAGGCGGCCCTCGGGTGTCTCCGCCTTGTCAACTGCCGTGTATGCCGCGGCGTTGATGATGGTGGAATAGCCGTCCCAATCGATTGTCTCGAGCGCGGCGGGGTTGGTGATGTCCAGGTGAGAAGCGTCGAAGAAATCCCAGTTGCTAAAGCCCCGTTCCTTTGCCAGTTGCTGCAGTGCTCTGCCCAGCTGCCCGTTTGCCCCGGTCACGAGCACATGGAGCGGCTCCATGGGAGTGGCGTCTTGCAGGAAGGGATGGTGGAGATCAGCCTCAGACCGGATGGACTCTTCCAACGGGATGGGCCACTTGATGGCGAGCGTCGGGTCTGTGAGGTTCACGAAAGTGTATTCGCTTTTGCGCTCTGCCGACCAGTGCGCGTTGACGAGGTAAGTGTAGACGGTGTTGTCCTCGAGAGCCTGGTAGGCGTTGCCCACGCCACGGGGCACAAAGATTGCCTTGGAGGGGTCGAGCGTGCAGGTGAACATCTTGCCATAGGTCTCGCCCGGGCGCAGGTCAACCCACACGCCAAAGATTGACCCATCGCCGATGGAGATGAACTTGTCCCAGGGCTCGGCGTGGATACCGCGGGTTACGCCGCGGTCAACGTTATAGGAGACGTTGTTCTGCACGGGACAGAAATCGGGCAGACCAAGCTTGAGCATCTTCTCGCGCTGCCAGTTCTCCTTGAACCACCCGCGCGAATCGCCATGGACGGCGAGGTCGATGAGGATGAGGCCGGGGATGCCGGTTTCGTGGAAGGTCAACGGCTTTTCGTATTCCATGCTTATTGCCCCTGCTTCGCGTATTTCTGCTCTGTGGCGGATTTCACGCCTTCCCACCAGGAGCGGTTCTCCGTGTACCAGGCGATGGTCTGGCGCAGGCCATCGGAGAAGTCGGTGTGGGCGGGTTCCCAGCCCAGCTCGTCTCGGAGCTTGGTGGCGTCGATGGCATAGCGACGGTCGTGGCCGGGGCGGTCGCGCACCCAGTCGAAGTCGTCTTCAGCATGGCCCATCTCGTGCAAGATAGCGCGGAGCACATCGATGTTGCTCCTCTCGCCGTCGGCGCCGATGAGGTAGGTCTCGCCAATGCGCCCGCGCGTGAGAATCTCCCACACGGCTGAGGAGTGGTCTTCGGTGTGAATCCAATCGCGCACGTTTTTGCCGTCGCCGTAGAGCTTGGGGCGGATGCCGCAGAGGATGTTGGTAATCTGGCGGGGGATGAACTTCTCCACATGCTGACGCGGGCCGTAGTTGTTGGAGCAGTTGGAGATGGTGGCGCGCACGCCGTAGGTGCGCACCCATGCTCTCACCAGCAGGTCGCTCGACGCCTTGGAAGAGGAGTAGGGGCTCGAGGGCTCGTAGGGGTCATCGGGCTGGAACTTACGCGGCTCGTCGAGGGCGAGGTCGCCGTAGACCTCGTCGGTTGAGATGTGATGGAAGCGCACATCGTACTTTCGCACGGCTTCGAGCAGACGGAAGGTGCCCTCAACGTTGGTCTTGATGAAGGGCTCCGGGTTGGCGATGGAGTTGTCGTTGTGGCTTTCGGCGGCAAAGTGCACGATGGCATCATGACCGGGCACGAGCTCGTCAAGCAGGGCGGCATCGCAGATATCGCCGTGGACGAAGTCCATGCGGTCTTCGGGGATGCCCGCGAGGTTCTCCAGGTTGCCCGCGTAGGTGAGCTTGTCAAGCACCGTCACGTGCACACCGGGCTGGTTTTCCACCACCCAGTGAATGAAATTGCTGCCGATGAATCCAGCGCCACCGGTGACGATGACGTTTTTCGGTTCAAACGCTTCTGTCATAGCTTCTTCCCTCTTGTTAGCGCCGTGCTAGTTGGCCAGGTTTTGCGGCGTGCGCCCCTAGAGATGGCTGTGGGGCGGCATGATCTTGCCCTCTGCCACCGCCTTGAGGTGCTTGCCGTATTCGGACTTGTGGTAGCGCTCCGCCGCCTCTTCAAGCTGCTCGTGGCTGATCCACCGGTTTTCCCAGGCGATTTCCTCAATGACTGAGACCGAGAGACCCTGGCTGCGTTCCACGGCGCGGACGAATTCGCCCGCCTCGAAGAGCGACTCCATGGTGCCCGTGTCGAGCCAGGCGTAGCCGCGGCCGAGGGTGACCACGTTGAGGGAGCCGTCATCCAAGTACATGCGATTGAGGTCCGTGATCTCGAGCTCGCCGCGGGCGGAGGGCTTGACCTGCTTGGCAAACTCGCACACGCGGGAATCGTAGAAATAGAGGCCAGTTACGGCGTAGTTGCTCTTGGGATGCTCAGGCTTCTCCTCGATGGAGATGGCGTTGTAATCCTTGTCGAACTCCACCACGCCAAAGCGCTCCGGGTCTTCCACGTGGTAGCCGAAGACCGTGGCGCCCGAACGGTGCTCTGCGGCGTCCACAGCCTCGCGCAGGTGACGCTTGAGACCGTCGCCGAAGAAGATGTTGTCGCCCAGGACGAGTGCGCAGGGCTCGCCCGCAATGAAGTCCTCGCCAATGATAAAGGCCTGGGCAAGGCCATCGGGGCTGGGTTGCTCGGCGTAGGAGAGCGAGATGCCAAACTGGCCGCCGTCTCCCAGCAGGCGCTGGAAATTGGGCAGGTCGGTGGGGGTGGAGATGATGAGGATGTCGCGGATGCCCGCCATCATCAGCACCGAGAGCGGGTAGTAGATCATCGGCTTGTCATACACGGGGAGGAGTTGCTTGCTCGTGACCGTGGTGAGTGGGTAGAGGCGTGTGCCGGAGCCCCCGGCGAGAATGATGCCCTTCATGCTGAATATTGCTCCTCAGTAGCTCGTTCGCACTGTTCCGGCTCATTATACATGTCTCGCCCGCCAAACCTGCTCGCCACCCGCGCGCGTTCTGCCCGCTGCCGTCGTTGCCACGGCTTGCGCCGGCCCCTCGTCGCTCGCGCCCCAGCCCCGCCGCAAGCCCCGCCGTTGCCACGCACCGCGCCCCCAACCCCAGCTTACCTCCGTCCTCGCTCCGTTGCCGCACGCTGCAAACCATGCCAGCCGTGGGCGTGCAATGAAGAACGGCCTTGCGCCATGGGTTTCGGCTATCATGGCACCATCGTTGTCAACTCACTGAAGGCGGTGCTTCTATGCGCCATAAGCACGATTTCGTCCTGCCCATACTCTTCTTCTTCGTCTATTTCGCCTGGTCTACGGTGCTTCCCATGGACAAGGCGCCCGACGAGTGGATGCGCTATCTCATCCCGCTCTACATCTTCGATAACGGAACGCTTCCTCTGGGCGATGATCCGGCCATCATGAGCCAGAACTGGGGTACCTCCTATGGCTTCCAGCCCTATGGTGCTTCCCTCATTGGTTTTTTCTTCATGAAGGTCACCTCCTTTTTCACCACAGACGAAGCTGCCCTGCTCATCGCCACCCGTCAGGTGAGTACTATCTCCGCGGCCATCACCGTCTTTCTCTCCATCCGCATCGGTCACGAGCTTTTCTCCTCGAAGTTCTCGCCCTATCTGCTCGGCATTTTCGTGGGTCTTTTGCCCCAGTTCGTCTTCCTCGCCTCCTACCTCAACAACGAGGCTTTCATGCTCATGTGCATCGCCCTCATTGTGTACGCCTGGGTGCTGGGCATAGAAAACGGATGGAGCACCAAGGTCTGCGTGCTGCTGGGTGTCGGGCTTGGCCTGTGCGCCGAGAGCTACTACTTTGCCTACGGATACATTCTCGTTTCCATCCTGGTCTACTTCGTTTCCGCAGTTCATCAGATGCGCCATGGCTATGCGGTGGGCGTGCGCCGGAATTTCACGGGAGAAGGGACGGTTTCTCCGGATGTGCCCGCGCAAATTCGCAAGGCTCGCAACGTGCGCAAATCGCATGGGGCAATTTGGGCTGGGGCTCTCCTTATCCTCGTGGTTGCAGTTGCCGTGGGCGGCTGGTTCTTCGTGCGCAACGGCCTGCTCTACCATGGCGACATTTTCGGCATGGCGACATCCGATCAGACTGCGGAAATCTATGCCGCGCCCGATTTCAAGCCCAGCAACCACCTCTCGCCCGATGATTACGGCGTAAGCCCCATCCAGATGATGTTCGGCGACCCCTCCGCCTGGAACGATAAGGGCGCAACGTGGATTTCCACCACGGTCAAGAGCTTCTTTGCGGTTTTCGGCTATCTCAACGTCAAGATGGGCGCCTGGTTCTACCGCATCTACCTGGTGCTTTACTGCGTTGGCCTCGTCCTCTTGCCGCTCAGGTTTTTCCGCAAGAAGACCTCGACGGGGGAGAAAACGTTCGCCTTTGCCCTGCTCGCCTGCTTTGTGCTGGGTGTGGCGCTTGCCGTCTATTACAGCTGGGCTTCCGATTATCAGGCGCAGGGCCGCTACCTCATGTCGACGCTCATCCCGCTGTTGATTGGCGTATGCGGCGGCTATGATGCGCTGGCCGATAAGCTCGCCGGGCTGGGCAAGAAGCCCGAGCAGGAACCGGTTGGAGCCCATTCTGTTCCCTCTCAGCAAGGTGTGCGCATCATGCACGACGGTCTTGCCGTGAGGATGTTGGGAATGCCTGCACGTGCCTGGAGCTGGGCGGATATCCTCCTTGTGTTGGTCGCCGTGGCGGTTGTCGCGCTCTTCGTGTGGACCCTGCAGGATGCCATCCTCCCCAAGTGCATTGGCGGCGTCCTCTAGATCTGGTCAGCTGTCTTAGGCTTGCTCCAACGCATTCCACGTGTTGCAACTTGGAACGGTATACTCTTGCCTGCACGCATCAAAAAGATATGGCGGTATCTATGACCTGCTACGGAATTTTCTCATCGCGCTTTGCCCCGCTCACGGGCGGCATTGAAAGCTTCACATCCTCGCTCGCGTCCTTTCTGGTTGCCCGAGGCGATAGGGCGATTGTCGTCACGAGCAGGCTCACCGAAGACCCTGAACACGAAACGTTGGAGAACGGAGTCGAAGTCTGGCGCCTGCCCAGCAGGCCGCT
>CADBRF010000258.1 GCA_902796975.1 uncultured Coriobacteriaceae bacterium | reverse complement strand
TCGAATGTCCATTTCCGCATCAGGTCTTCAATGGATACACCGTTGGCAACGTCCCCCAGGAACTCGTCTCGCTTAATGTAAGGCTTCGCGCTGCGGACAAGTGCCGGATTGCCCGGCACAACTTCCTCCATCGAAGAGGCCCCTATCTCGAGAGAGCTTCGCACGGCGTCAAGTGCAGAAGCACCTTTTTCAGTATTGCAGATCACAGCAGATACACCAAGATTGTCTACTGCTTCAGAATGGGCATTCTGAATACCCCAGAAATCCCCCAAAGTGATGTCACTGCCGCAGCACCGCTTCGCTGGGCATTCCAAGCAGCTTTCCCGAAGAGAAGCATTCCGCAAGAAAGCTCTCATGTACCAGTCGCGTGAGTTCTCCTCGCTCCTGACTTTCTCCGTCGCTACGGAGTACGCGACGGAGTAAGTCAACCATCCGGTTGACTTACTCCGGAAGTTGACTCCGTCAACTTCCGACCCAGCTTCGCGGGATACATGCTCCAGCCACTCTGCCCAGAGTCTTGGAGAGGGAACTCCATGGCAAATCACATCGATAAGTAGAAGGTTCTGCAGAGGATCTTTTCTCAACATAAGATAGTTCCGTATACCTGCATTCTGGCAGGCGGTACCCGCAAATATAACCTGTCTTCCAGCTTTGAGGTCGTTTTCCACACCTTCATAAACATCTTGTTCAACAACACTCTGTACATACTTTGACCGCATTATTGCGTTGAGCTCATCATGATTACTTACGCGCACATGTCTCACTGACTTGCAGTCATCAGAAAAAGCAGCTCCGTAGACCACGCCGCCATTTTCGATTGTATGCTGCGCAAGAAGTCCAAAAACCGCACCGGAAGAAGAATGATTCCTCAGGTCATCGTCCTTGGCTTTTGCCCAATACACAGCAGCCGCATCATCTGTGGCGCCTACCGTTATCACTGGACAGGCCTTCGCACATCTTCCGCAGCCTATGCATCCGTTCTCATATGAAGGATGGACAAACCCACAGGCATCGGGTTTCAGCTCCAAGCACGAAACGGGACACGCCGCCACACAGGCACTACACCCACAGCAGCGCTTGCCGACAACTGAAATAGATGGCGTATTGACGCTATCGCCCACCTCTATGCCGCCTTCCTAGTAATTTTTTCATGATGTCGCGAATAGTGCCGCGCTCATATTCTGTAAAGAACCATTTCCAGCAAAGTGCAAAGTATATGGCGACAAAAAAGAGACACTTGATAAGGATGCTTCCATATGAGGGCTCAAGACCAGTGAGGGCAGAAAGACCTAACGTCCCGATTGCCGCAAGTGTCGCTGGAAGGAGGACTGGAAGCACTTCACGCCAAAACTCTGGGATATTGATGCCGATTTTCGTATAGTAATACCAATTCATGATGGGACCAGTCCCAACGAATAGAAAGACTGCAGCAGTGACAGCGCACCCGATGACACCGAACTCTGCGGAAACCGGTATGGACACAAGCAGATCGAGCACAGCGATAATGACGTAGACAATAGCTCGGAAGCCCTGCTTGTCCTTCGCTTGTAGTACGGATATGCCGAGGTTCTGCACAAGTGCCACATTGAGACCAAGCATGAGAATAAGAGTTGCCCAGAACGCTTCCCCGTACTCAGGACCCGCCCATACATAGACGAACTCCTGTCCCACGGAGACGAACCCGGCACAGATTCCCCAAACGAGAAGCGCCTGCAAGTGCCCGATTCGGTTGAACAGCCCATTGATCTCAGTCATGTCATCGGTTACTGCAGACATTGCGGTAAGCCTTGGGAGAAAAACAGACGTTACACCTGTCGATACTTCCATATACCCAGATGTAATAAGCTGTGTTGCAATACCATAAACTCCGACAGCAGCAGCACTAACGACAGCTCCAAGCACTATTTGTCCAGTCTTCCAGAACACCTGATCAAAAACCATGTTGAGAAGAATATAGCCAGAGAATGCGAATATATGAAGCAGAAGTCTCTTGTCCCAATAATGCAGCCTTGCCTTTATATGGAGTCTACCGCGATAGTACACAATATAAGCTACATCCGCTATCAGGTTTAAGGACACCTGCACAGCAAGCACTCCAATTGCGCCCTGGCCAAGTTCAAGAACCGCAATAACGCCTGCAAACTGCAAGAGATAGCGCACTATGCGCAAGGTACGAGCAAACACAAAGCGCTCATTGGCATTGATTACCGCAAGGAAGTAGTTGCCCGGGAGCACAGCCACGCAGTTAGCAAGCACAAGAAGCATCATCTGGTGTGCAAGTTCGATTTCGCAGGAAGTAAAAGAGCTTCCAAAGAGAACTGGAAGAAGCAAGTCAAAGCAAATTCCTGCCGCAACTGAAAGAGCAGTAAGTACTCCGTAAATCACGGCCGCCATTGCGAGTAGGTTCTCCACATGAGAATCGTCCTCTTTGACTTTCTCCTCAACATAGAAACGTGAAAGTGTAGTGGATAGACCCATATCCATCACACCAAGATAAGCAATGATGGAGCCTATAAGCTGGTAAACGCCGTATTCGCTTGTCGACAGAAACGAAAGTATAAGCGGTGTATATATGAATGTGGTGACTGCGTTTACCACAAGCGCCACGTAAGACAGAACAGCGCCGGCGCGTCTCTGATTAACTGCCATATATCCTCTACCTACTGCTGAGAGATGACTCAAGACATCTCATGAAGTGGCTACGTTCTGCAGCGATCCTGTCGTATACCCCCTCATAATCTCCGGCTTTGGAGAGTTCGAAGTCTTTCCCGCCAAACACTTTCTCCTCAATTCCAAGAGTATTCGAAAGCGTTTCGAGCCGCGAGAACATTCCAGCTCCACCGCCACTGCGACGCACAATCGTGAGCGGTGTCTCCATCAAGCAGGAAAACACTGCAGCATGGAACGAGTCCGTGATGACATGCTGCGCATTATCAATCAGATTTATAAATTCTGCAGGTCCCGCAGGCGGCTCGCCCGGCTTCTCGCGATCGGTCAGAGAGATAACTGGGATGCGACCGCCATCAGTCACTTTATCTAGCACATATTCTGCATCCTCCCTAATTCCACCAAGGAGATAGGTGAAAACATACGGGTCGCGCGGGGTAAGATACCGATCCGAAACGCTACGCCAAACATCTGCCTCAAGAACTAGCGTTGGATCACAGACAACCTCTGCATCACGGCCTGAACACTCTTTAATGAGCTCCGCTCCACGCTTCTCGCGAATGGAGAGGTATTCGAAGCCCCGTACACCTTTCGCAATGCAGCGGGCATCTCTACGATTAAGTTCGTCGACTCCAATGCTCGGCGCCAAAGTAACCCGCTGCTCTGGTCGCGCGAATTCTAGAAAGTACCAATCTTCGTTGTAGGCCATGTAGCCAGGATTCCAAACTTGGTCGCTACCGACCGAAAATAGACAGTACTGATCTGCTATACTGCCCTCTATTGAGCTAAGCTTTCTTATACTAATTCTCTTATTGAATCGGTCGAAGGCTTCTAGGCGCTCTTTTGACATGCTCTTTTCTAGGGGAAGCTCCATAGGTCTGCCTAGTACACGCTTCAGAGTCCGTTTCAATGTGCGTACCGCATTCGGACGTTCAGCAAGGACAAGTGTCTCTGGTTTAAAGCCAAGTTCCTGCCAGATTTGCATGACTGCATAGTTTTGTAGACGGTTTCCGTAGTTAAACCGACCTGGGAGCGTCACGACACCAACCTTGCGGTTATCAGAAGACATATTGCCTACCTTCTCTTCGTACCCGTAATCAAGGCAGCACTCGAGAGACTCAATGCCGCGTCAATCCCTGCGTTCCCCACATCGGACAAACCTCCGCTCTCCTTATGCAGCACCTTGAACATCGAATCGCGAAGAGATACCGTATCGCAAATCGCGTCCGAAGAATTGGCGGAACCATCATCCACGAAAACCACCTCGCACGACCTGGCAGTCTGGGCGGACACGCTGTCAATGTAGCGCTGCAGGTAGCTCTCGATGTTGTATACAGGAATGATGGAGGCCGAGCAAGTGCCGCCAGAATCGTGCTCAAGCATGCAAACGACCCCTTCGCTTGACCTCCAGCGTAGCCCACAGCACCCACGGGCACACGGCACCGACCTTGAGCGCGAGCGACCTGCTGCGGCCGAGTCCTCCCGAAAGGGAAATCCGCCCTATGGCCTCCCGGTACTTTCGAATGATCCGCCGCACCTCGTTCCGCCTCTCAGAGCTACCGAGGGGGGTGCCCTCCTTGAATAGGTTGCTGCAGGCCGCAATAGCTGTATTCGCCACACACTCCCAGTACCTGTCCATGAGCAGACCGTCACCCTCACAGGCCCGGCGGAGCCGCCCGTTAACGAAGTCCATGCTTCGCTCGAGGTCCGGCATGTAGCACTGTGTCGCCGAACCACCCTCACGGCGCACTAGGTAGACAGTGCGGTCGACGTAGGCGACGGTAGGGTCTTTCATGAGGCAGCCGAGGATGAAGTAGTAGTCCTCGCTCATGGCGATTCCCTCGGGAAACTGTTGCCGAGTCCTCTTCACGAACGAAGCTCGGAAGAGGACTCGCCAACACGAGCCCGAGACAGTGTTTCGGCCCGTGTTGGCGAGACTCGCGACAATATTTCGTGCGGGTATGACGCCCGGTGCGAACGCCGCAAACTCGTCCGGCCACGAAACGATCTTGCCGTTGCGCAGGGCGGAGAAGTTGCCATAGGTCATGTCAGCGCCGTACCGCTCCGCCGTTTCCAGCAGGGCGCCGAACGAGCCATCGAGGATGATGTCATCGGCGTCCACGAAGGCGAGCCACGGGTAAGATGCTTTGGCCATCCCCTTGTTACGCGCTACCGATACGCCGGCATTCTCCTGGTGGAGGACACTGACGCGCAGGTCTTCGTCAGCGAGATCCTCTGCCAGTGCCCGGGTTCCGTCGGACGAGCCGTCGTCCACAATGACGACCTCGCCGACCTCCGACTGCGCGAGAACGGAGTCCAAACATTCCCGCAGATGCTCTTCAGCGTTGTAGGCGGGGATGACAACGGAGATGCACGGCGATGTCATCTCGCGCCCCCACGCTTCGAGAATCGCACCTTTTTGCCTGCGAGCTTCTTTGGCGTCCCGTACTCCACCAGCCCGCAAGTGATGTATGCGAGCGTGAGACAGAAGTTCGAGGTGAGCGAATCTGACGTAACCATGTTGAGCATGAAGAAGCCGATGATGAACACGCCCCAAAGGGTCGTGCCGGCGACGTCCCAGTAGAGCCAGACGAAGAGAACCATCACCAAAGGGGTCAGCTCCAAGGCAATCTTGATTAGGTCCATCTCGAACGGCATGCCGAACACTGAGTTAATCGTCTCATTCGCGGAACCGAAGCCATAGCTCTGAAACCCGCTGCTCAGCAAATAGCGGAACGTCTCGCTACGCCCCATGGTGAACATCCGTGGCGTGTCGCTGAAGATACGGATGAACAACCCTTCTTGGTCCGGCAGGAGCATCCAGGCCCAAAGAGCGACAAAGGCGATTGTCAAGAGCTTGAGAGCATTCACGACTCTCTTAGAAACCCGCCGCGCCATGAACTGGGGCGCGAAGATGCTGATAATCAATGCAACGAGAGCAAAAACGAGCGCCATGCGCTTGAACGTGAGGATGCAGAACGCCGTAGCCAGCACGAGCCAGACCTTCCTTTTGCGAAAGAATGCAAAGTAGAACGTGAGCACGAGCGAGATTCCGGAAAACGAGGACGACTCGGTTGCTGAGTCGGATGTCGAGAAATCAGCATTGAGGAAATCAGAGATGCTCACGTTATCCTTGCCGAGCGTGTACAGGTAGCCCGCAACGGACGCTATCAGGATGATGACCATGCAGCGATAAAAGGTCTTGCTGTCAATAGCGTTCAGCACGGAGTAAGCCAAGATGATCGGCATGACGAACTTAAACAGTTCGAAGAAGACGACATTTGACATCACACCGGTGGCAAGCATCAAGATCATCGAGACAACGCTAAACGTCATAAATATGACCAGCAGCTCGTCAAACTCCCTCACGAACACCCGCTCGCCTCTCTTGAAGGCGCATGCGAATGCGGCCAGGCAGGCTATGGCTGCAGTCACGTACTTCGTGTAGGCAACCGTCGCGGAGACGTCGCCCATCGTGTATGCGTCGTCGACAAAGGCCTTAATCACGAACGTAAGCACGAAGAAGAATGCTGCCACGTACTCGAGGAAAGGCCTTTGGACTTTTGTTTGCGTCTTGGTCGCAGGGACTCTGCCAAACGATCCTCTTGCTGTTGATGTCAATGTCTCTTCTCCCGTCGGCTAAGAATCAGGTCGCCTATTCCGGTGCGCAATGCGGCATACCGCACCAGGAGACGAGGCGGCATCTTGGCCTTTCCAACCTTCGTCACCCTGCCGGTGATTTCCTGGGATATCTCCAAGCGTAAGCCGGCCGCACCCTCACTCATGCCAGCGGCGCGATAGGCGTTGAAGAGCAGTCCGATTGACATGAGGGCCTTGGGCAGCTCATCTTCAGTGGGGACCTGATATGTATCGATCTCGCGTATTGCCCTCAATGCGCTGTCTGCCACCAGAGGGGATGTGGCATGGGTGATCGAGGCCCCCACCTGCCGGTACCCGTACAGCGTCTCCGGGACGACTTCGACCGACCTGGCGATTCGCAGGAACTCCTCGGTGAACACGAGATCATCGAGAAATGAGAACTCCTCGCGGCAGGGACCCTCCGCACCACTCGGTCTGGGACATGACATCTTAGCAAGCGCGTCTTTTCTGAAGATGTACTCCCATAGGTAATGGTCATATCTTTGGACATAGGATCCTGAGAGGAAATCGCTCGCGCTTATCACGCCCATGCATAGCTGATTTGACGCTTGCCAATCTGGCTCGGCACCATCCTCGAACATGGTCATGTTGAAGTAGACAGCGTCGGCTTTCGTGGTGGCCGCAGTTTCTATGAGCTTCTCGAGGGCCTGCGGAGCCACGACATCGTCGGAGTCAACGAACCAAATCCATTCACCCTTTGATGCCGAATACCCGAGGTTGCGGGCCGTCTGAACACCACCATTGGGCTTGTGCAGAGCCGTCACCACTTGCCGATACTGCCTTGCCAGCGCGTCACAGAGGGCGGGAGTGGAGTCCTTCGACCCGTCATCCACGAGAATAACCTCGACGCTTCCCCGATAGCAGCTTAGCAGGCTATCAACGCACTGTTCCAGATACCGCTCTGCGTTGTATGCGGGAATGATAACGCTAATCATTTATCGTCTTTCCGCATGCCGATGACCTTGGCAGGGATGCCCCCACACAATATGGAGGCAGGTCCTTCGTAACCACTGCGCCGGCGGCGACTATGCAACCATCACCGATATGCACACCCGGCATGACCATCACTCGACGCCCAAGCCATACGTAATTGCCGACGTAGATTGCATTCATGGCCGTGTCCCCCTGCAAATCCATAGGCACATCTAGGCTGCCATGCTCGTGGTTCGCGGTGTAGAAGACACATTCCGGAGCCATGAGAATGTGGTCACCAAGATGCACCTCTCCATGGAGTTCACAGTCCTTGCCGATGCGGGCGTAGTCACCCATATGGACTTTCGAGGAGAAGGTGGCGTTGCGGTCGATGGCGATGTGTTTCGCTGTCTCCGCACATATGTGCCTCGCAAAAAAGGCTCTCGCTGCCCCCGCAGGGGGGAACCACTGGTTCTGCGGCCACCACTTCACGAGCGCGGAATACGCCACTCGCCACATGTTCCTGGCCGTCTCGCTCATTGGCCTGCCTCCCTCATCAGTTCCTCGTAGACGCCCGCGAGCCTGTCAATGGAGACGTCGATGCTGAACTTGTCTCGAATCTTTCTGCGGCCCGCTGCACCGACTTCCGCTCTGCGCTCGGGCGAGCGCTCGAGCTCGAGCAGCAGCTCTGAGAGCCGCCCCTCGTCATCCACGTCCATCAGCAGGCCGTCCACACCGTCCTCGATGAGCTGGGGCACGCCACCGACGCGGGTGGCGATGGTCGGGATGCCGTGAGCCATCGCCTCCATCACGCTCATCGGCATGGCCTCATTCTTCGAAGGGAGGCAGTAAATTCCCGCTCCCTGGAAGAGTCGCTCCTTATCCTCACCAGACACCCAATCTAAGAAATCACAGCGACTAGCAATCTCGAGCTCCCCCGCAAGAACTCTGTACCGGTCAATGTCGCCGTCTCCGCCGAAGACAAGCCTCATAGTTGGGAACTCCGCCAGAACATCTCTCGCCGCGCGCATGAGCACATCGGGGCTCTTGTTCTCGTCAAGGCGACCCAGGAAAAGGACATCTTGATGCAAGCCGGGGGAGCACATTTCAATCGGCACTTTCACGCCATTATGCAACACGACCAGTTTGGATGCGTCGCACACGTTGGTAGTAAAGTAGTCTCGCCACTCTTCAGAAAGGACTATGACCCGGTCGGCAGCCCCGAACGTGCCACGCACGTCCTTCCGGTAGGCGTCGTCACCAGCCTCAAAGTCACGGGCGAACTCACCACTGTGTTCGTGCAGGATAACTCGTTTGCCACGCTCGCGCGCAATCCTCGCCATAATCTTCTTGCGCTTGTAGGACCCCTTGGCGCTGATGTGCAGATGGACGATGTCATAACCATCCACAACCCTCTTATATGCAGAAAGCGACCTCGCGAACGCTAAACTCTTCGTGAGAAGGTTCGTGCCGACACCGGTACCGTGGTAGTCGAGACATGCGCAGCGCGCGGGCAACCCCGCATCAAAATATCCGTTTACGACTGATACGATGCCACCCCTGAGGGAGCGGTCGGGACCGACCATGAGCACCCGGGCGTCTGTCGTGCTAGCCACGGGCACTCCCCGCCAGCACGTCCGCGATGCGCTCGCTCGCGTGCCCGTCACCGTAGGGGTTACTCGCGTGGCTCATGGCCGCATACTCCTCTGGGTCGGAGAG
>CADBRF010000257.1 GCA_902796975.1 uncultured Coriobacteriaceae bacterium | reverse complement strand
AGGCCGCCGCTTGCGCAGAGTCCTGCCACGCATGCTCCGAAAGTGATGAGACCCTCCAAGTAAAATTCCGTGATGGCAACACTGGCGGCGCAGTTGGGGATGAGCCCAACAAGCGCGGCGAAGAAAGGCTGCAACAGAACCTGCCCCTCCAATGCCGCCCCAATTGTGTCCTGACCCACGAACTCGAAGAGCAAGTTGATAGCAAGAGAGATGAGCAACAGAAAGACAAAGATTTTCAGCGTGTGCTCGACAGGGTGGACAAAGAGCGTGCGTGCGGAGAGCGTGCGCCCCTCGGCAGCAGGCTCATGATGGCAGCAGCCTTCTTCCTCGTAGGCGAGTTCGTGATGGTGGTTGGGAGAATCTGTCTCGTGTTCAACCTTGTACACGTGCTGGAGAACAAGGGCGTTGCGCTTGCGAAAGGCCAGATCGAGCCCATAACCCACGACGATGGCAATAAGGAGTTTGAGCCCGATAAGAGGACCAAGCACGGGGAGGGCTGCTGGGTCGGACATGATGATGGGAATTGCCTCGTCTGATGTCGCAAGATAGACGGAGAAGAGGGTTCCTATGGTTACAAGCCTCTGGGTATAGAGTGCAGTCCCCACAACGGAGCCGCCGCATTGGGGGACGACGCCCACGAGCGCTCCTGCAAGCGGGCCAAGGCGGCCTGCGCGGGCAACGATGGAGTTCAGCTTGTGGGAGTATTTAACCTCCACGATTTCAATGAGCACGTAGATGACAAAGAGGAGTGGCACGAGCTTGGCGGAATCGATGAGGGCATCGAGAAGAGCGTCGAGGAAGAGATCCATCAGTGCGCCTCCCTTGCCGCGCAGGAGGAGCAAACGCCGCGGAGTTCAAGAGAGCAGGATGTGACAGCAAAGCCACGTGCTTCAGCCTCTTTACATCCCCGAGCAAGAACTGTTTCGTCTACGGGAAGGCAGTACACATCTCCGCACTCTGTGCAGATGAAATGGGCATGCTCCCCATTGTCATGATGGAGTTCGTACCGCCTGATGCCTTCGCCGAGGTCGAGTTCAGATGCAAGCCCTTCAGCCACAAGGGCGTCGAGTTGGCGGTAGACAGTGGTCTTGTTCACGTCGAGTCCCGCGCTCACCAGGGCCTGGTGAAGCTCGGCTGCGGAAACAGGTCGGTCGGTATTCTCAAGCTCGGCAAGGAGATGCCTTCTTGTGGGCGTATTGCGCGATGTCATGTGGCTCCCTTCAAAAGTGCCGGTGTATCATATTGCAATCAAGTTGCAAATGCAAATGAGTTGCAATAGTATACATAGCCGGCTTATTTATCTGGGCAAGAGGTCGCTTGAGCGAATAACGCCTGTCAATCGGCGGGAACTACCTGCTGGCAGTGCGTTTCGCCAGAAGGCTTTGGCATGGGCTATTATTTTTCCTGTCCGTGCTATGATGTTCGGATTAGAAATACACGTGTTACTAAATCAAAATACGTGTGAACATGGAAGGACGTAGTATGTGCACTAATGGAGTGAACACTCAGCAGCTCAAGGATACCGTCACTCAGATTGACGAGACCATCGCCCTCACGCGTCGTTGGACTCATCGCATGTATCACCTCGCTGACGGCGGCAAGATGGAGCGTTCCGCCAAGAAACTGCAGGAAGTGCAGAACATGCTCGATGAGGTCCGCGCTCTTCTCGACGAGACCCAGGATGAAATTGACAAGGACGATGCCGAAAACGGCGCAACGGTCGAGCTCGTCTAGGTTTTTTGGATATGAGTGCCCATGTACGGGCATAGTGACGCAACATTTTTTGTTTTAACAGCGGAGCATATCGACGAAGTGGTCATTAACGCACTCGAGGCATCTGCCTCGTCGCTGGGCCATGCGTCGGGATGCTCCGTTGTCACGCTTTCTGAAGCTTTCTCTTCAGATCCCAATGAACCAGCTGAACAGGCCCTCAAGACGTTCGTCATGAGGGCAGACCCCTGGGCGGTGGTGGCTATCGATGATGAGTCCATTCGGGCTCTTGCCGCCGCTTTCAAGCTGACGTATTCGGAATTCGGGCCAGACCGTCCTGCAGCAGTACTGGGCTACACGCTGGTAGCTGTGCCCGGGTTCGCCACCTGCCTCGGTGATAACCAGGCCAAACGCATCGCCTGGCATCGCCTAAAAGCCGCCCGTCATCCGGGCAATCCGCTTTCGAGTGCCCAGTAGACCTCTGCTTCTTGCGCTCTCTAATTCTCGGGATTCAACACTGCGCTCTGGATGAGCTCAAAGGATGTCTTAAACAGGTATTTCTGACACGTTGCCGAAATATAGATGCAAATTTTGCGCTTTCTGGTATCATGCAAGCTTGCGTCGATGGCACGGAGAGATGACCGAGAGGCCGAAGGTGCTCGCCTGCTAAGCGAGTATACCCCAAAAGGGTATCTGGGGTTCGAATCCCCATCTCT
>CADBRF010000256.1 GCA_902796975.1 uncultured Coriobacteriaceae bacterium | reverse complement strand
GCTCGACCAGATTAACCTCGTGGAAGACCGTTCAGACGAAGAGATTGTCAACAATATTCTCAGCACGGTCGATGGCTCCAGCAACCAATACTGGACGCTCTCGCGCGATAACTCCATCGTCTTTGTAAAGGACGTTGCCGAAACCTACCGCTACCGCAATTTCACGGATGAGAGCTATTACGACACCGCCTCGGCCCAGAACTTCGTCAACGGGCTTGAGACAAACCAGATCGATCACGCCATCATCGATATGGATGGCAGGGTCTTTATCGCCTCGGGCGTCGCCTTCGAATACAACGGGGGCGTCTACCGCATGTGTCTGCTCACTTCTGAGCACATGGTCATCGACAACAACACCTATCTCTCGGCTCGTGTCAACTTGGGGATTGCCATCAGCATCCTTGTCATTGCGCTCGTTCTAGGCGTGCTATTTGTCGCACTTCGCGGAGACAAGTGGATGAGGAAATCTCGTGAGCTCGAAGAGGAGAACAAGGAGCTGCGCGTGACCGTGGAGCAGCTCAATGCCGAGCTCACTCACGAGGACGTCTACAACACGCGCGAAGCTCTCTTTGACGAGCACGCTGCCGAGTTGTTCTTTGCCAAGCTCGCCACGCATGAGAAGTGGCCGACCACGGTGGTGCTCATGCATTTCAACACCGATGTCGAACGTTCAAACTTCCTGGTCGCAAGCGAAAAGCTCTTCGACAGGCGCGTGCTTCGCTTCTCCCTTGGCGAGGATCTGGTCTTCGTCTTTGTCGAGTGCGGCATAGATGCTGTGGAGCGTTCGCTCACGATGGTGTGCGACTACCCCTTCGATATTCTCTCTTCGTGCGTCTTGAGAGACGCGCGGGCTTGTTCATGGCAGCAAATCCGTACCGAACTGCTGGCACGGGCGGATAGATATAGCGCTGAGAATGCAAGAACAGGCACGGCCGAATAGCGTTTGCGATTATGGAAAGATACGTTATGAGCGATAAGATTTTCAGAATTTACCGGTTCAAGTTCTACCTGAACGCCAGCCATCATGTCGTGTTCAACGGCAAAGAGGGCGAGACGCATCCGCACACCTGGGAATTCACGCTCGAGATTCTCATTCGCCGCGAGGAGAACCAGCAGTTCAGCGTTTACGAGAAGGCGGTCGAGGACTTCTTTGCTCCCTATCAAAACCAGACGATGAACGATACTCCGCCTTTCGACACCCTGCTCCCCACGTTGGAGAACATGGTCGAGTGGTTCGGCGAGCATCTGCGCCCTGTCGTGCGCGAAGTGGGTGGCACCCTGCTCCAGTTCGAGGGCAGCGAGACGCCTACGCGCAGCTATCTGGTGCAGTACTCCGCCGATGATGAGACGCTTGCCTCCGTGAGGAAAGACGGCGATAAGGTGCTCGGTCAGGCATTTGACACCCTGCTCGATTCCATGTGATAGAAGCTGGACGTGCCTACGCCGAACAAGGGACATATTCAAGACGCCGTTGAAGTGCCTCTGCCTGCTCTGACGGGCGGGGAGGGCAAGCACTCGCGGCCAGGTGGCACCGGCGCTGCCAGGCAGAAGCTCGCGAGAAAAGGGCCGGGGCCGTTTGCGCACAAGGCGGTGCGCATCGTTTTCGTGCTCGTGATGGTTATCGCCTATGCGGCGATTGCCGTGCTCGTGGCATGGGCGGAATCCAAGAGCGGCGCCTACCCTGATGGTTCCGACACGATGTTCTACGTGTACCGCGGCGATTTTCTCTATCGGTCGATTGCGGAGAGCGGGAATTGGTACCCCCTGCTCGATCCCCAGTGGTACAACGGTGTGGAAACCTTCCGCTATTGGTCTCCGCTTTCGTCCATCATGCTTGCCGGATGCCAGTGCCTGACGGGGGGAGACCCGCTCCGGGGCTACCTGGTGTTCGTGGGCCTGCTCTGCTTCTTTACCATGCTCGTATGGCTGGTTATCGGCTGCACGCACAAGCGTCCAGTTCTGGGCGCAGTCATGGGGCCCTTGTGGTTCTTCACCTCAAACAACCTCTTCCTCCTGTTTGCCGAGGGCGTCATCGCGCGTTCAATTGCCGTCATGATGCTTCCCGTGTTCCTTATCCAGCTGCACGATTGGCTCAAAGACCAGCACTGGGCATCGCTGCTCAAGATGATTCTGAGCTTTGCCTTCCTTGTGATGTGCCATTCGGGCTGGGCGGGCATGGTTGCAATCACCACGCTCGTCTTCCTCCTGATATACGCTCTCTGCAACCGTAGGCGCGAGCGAGGGAGCTGCCTTGCCGCCGCTACGACCATGGTGCTGGGCTACGCCATCTGCGGCATCTGGCTTTTCGCCTCGCTCAGGGGCGGCATTACGGGTATCGACAGCTCGTCGATTATGGTCACCTCTTTCCAGAACCTGAACGCCACGCTCAATCCCTTCTATGGCTGGCAAGACGGTAGCCGCTGGACTGACGCGGCACTGGGCTACCGGACCTATTTCGGCATCGTCGCCTTCCTGCTGTGCATATTCGGCGTTCTCTTCAGCAGAAGGAGGACGGTTCCTGCCTTTGTGGTGGCGATTCTCATCTGTCTTGCCACGTCCACTGCCGCCTATCCCTTCATCAAGCTGCTCCCTGGCGGGCAGATCCTGTGGATGCTGCGCTTCGTCTCCATCGCGCTCGGCTTTGTGATGGTCGCCTTCTTCAACTGGAAAAGCCTCAAACCGGCCTTTGTCGTTGCCATCTGCGTACTTCTCGCGGTGGATGCTCTGCCCGGCCTCAAGATGATCACCGTGCGATGGAACGATGTCACACCGGAGGAGCGCTACGCCTCTGTGGAACAAACTACCCTGCTCGGTGAGGCCAAGCAGGTCACCAACCAGCGTCTTGCCGTGATCGAGCCGAAGGCTCCCGTTGCCGATGGCATCTATATTGCTGCGGGTTACGGCGATGATGCCGTGCCCATCATGTTCGGTCAGGGCGTGCAGTCGGCTGCGGATTACCGCAATATCGTTCAATGCAACGAGGCTGCAGAGAAGGGCGACTACCTCTACCTCTTCGACCGGTGTCTCGAGCTGGGCAACGACACGGTTCTCGTGAGAGTCCATGACATACTGAACGGAGCGGAGGACATCTCGGACCTCGATGCAGCGGCAGTGCGCTTGGGCTATGAGCTCACCGACCAAAACCAGGACTTCCGCCTCTACCATCTGAGCCAGAACCCGGGCACCTTTGGCGTGTCGAGCACCTACCGGTGCATCGGCATAGGTAAATCCGCCCCGGTTATCTCCCTCATGTTCCCTACGGTG
>CADBRF010000255.1 GCA_902796975.1 uncultured Coriobacteriaceae bacterium | reverse complement strand
TGTGAGAACCTACATGGCCACCGTTGGCACGTCGAGGTCTATCTTCGTGCTGGTGAGCTGCAGACCTCCGGCGAAGAGAAGGACATGGTCATTGACTTCACCCAGTTCAAGCGCATGGTCCGTGCGCTTGCCCTTGAGTTCGACCATGTCTTTCTCGTGGAAGAGGGCTCTCTCGCCCCGGCAACCATCGAAGCGCTCGAGGGGGAGGGGTTCAGGCTCAAGATGCTCCCCTTCCGCACCACGAGCGAGAATCTTGCCAAATGCTTCTACGATCGACTCACTGCTGAAGGCCTTCCAGTCTCTCGGGTTGATATGTACGAGACTCCCAATAACTGCGCAATCTACCTGGGGGAAGAGGCTTAAAGCGGCAGGCTGCCAGATTTCCTCAGAAATTATTGAAAAGGCGCACGGATTTCGACTGCTCATTCGTTCTCTTAGTAAAGGGCCGATGCTCAAGGAACCATGCTCTGCTTGAGCGCGAAACGAGAGGACGAAACGATGAAAAGATCGACGAAGATTGCCGGTATCGTATCTGCAGTACTGCTCGTCCTGGCATTTGTCGTGCCCAGCGCATTTGCAGCGGGGGGATTTCAGTATGGGCAGTCATCCGCTCCCGTCGAAACCGGCAGGGGTTCTTCCTCGGCTCAGTGCACGCCAGATTGCGTCGATTCTGACGAGGATGAAATCTGTGATGCCAACCAGACATGCTCCGCATACGGAGCTGGGAACCGGTACGGAAAAGGGGATTGCCCAGGCTATGCGGATGGAGACGGCGATGAAGTGTGCGACAACCGCCCAGATGGTGCGGGCAAGTGGTATGGCAATGGCAACGCCGCCGGCTATGTGGATGAAGATGGCGATGGCGCGTGCGACAACCGTTCAAACGGCGCGCATGAGGGCAACGGCTGCGGCGATGGCAACGGCTGCGGCAATGGCGCCAGCGATGGAGCCTGCACAGGGCACGGGCGCCATCATCAACGGTAATCACTATTAGAAACGACTACTCGATATGCGAAGCGACGCAGACATTGAAGACGCAATTGCCAGCTATGGCGATGCCGTGCTCCATGTGTGCGTCGCGCGTCTTTCCAATCGGCACGATGCAGAGGACGCGTTTCAAGACACGTTCGTGAGATATGCAAATCGCAAAGAGGCGTTTGCCGATGAAGATCACCGCAGGGCATGGCTACTCAGAGTTGCGATGAATCGCTGCAAGGATATTCAGAGGGCAGCGCATTCGAGTACTATACCAATGCGAGAGGCGACTGACGCTCCTTCACCTTCTTGTGGCGGTGAGATTGCTGAACGCGATGTGCTGCTCAAGGCGCTTGACCGGCTTTCTGAAGAACAGCGCACCGCGCTCGTGCTCTCTGCGGTTGACGGCTACAGTGTTCCTGAGATAGCGCAGATGATGGGCAAGCGTCAGAACACGGTGTACTCCTATATCACACGCGGGCGTCGTAAACTGAAGAAGGTGTTGGAGCATGACTGACCGTGCCGATGAACATCTGGACAAGGAGCTTGCTGCCGCCTTTTCCGATATCCGCGTCTCCGAACAGCTCAAAGCGCAGACGATGGAGCGCATCCACGCCTCCGCGGTGAAGAGCGGGCAGGAAAGCGAGACGGCAGCGAGGGCGTCTGGCTCTCCTCGCGGAGCTGTTTTTCCTCTTCCCAAACACCGGAAACGGTTTGCCTTTGGCATAGCCGCCGCCGTTCTGGTATTCGCCTTGCTCGGGGTCGGCGGGCATGCCTTCTACAACACCGAAACCGCTTATGCGCAAATCGGGGAGTCGAGCAAGCAGACTGTCATCACCCTGCGGATTAACCGCTTCGATCGAGTTATCAGCACACAGGCAACGCGGGGAGAACTTCAAGACGAAGTCGATGCGCTCAACCTCAAGCATATGGACTATGCTTCTGCAATGGAGACGCTTGCTGCGAGCGGCTTGTTGGGTGGCGAGAACGTCGATGCCGAAGTCAATTCTGATGACACGGCGCAAGAATCAGATCTTGTCAGCATCACGACGAATTGCCTCGAAGGAGCTGGACACAGCGGCACCTGCAACGGAGCGGAATACGGCATGCACGGACACGGGACTTCAGGTGCGGGTAACGGTAGTGAAGCCGGCGAGGGCATGCATGACGGCTCGGGCGCTGGCAGTGGTAGTGGAGCCGGGCAAGGCATGCATCACGGGCACGGATCTGGAGGCGTGCACGGCAATCATTCCGAGGACGAGTAGGGTACTATCGTCTGCTGCGTCAACGAATCAGCGGTCTGAGTACCCCCGCACCATGGCAAGCAAGCTTTCGACCAGTCGCTCCTCACCTGCGACGATGCCGGATTTCTCAAGCGGGTTAACCGGCGCTCCTTCGAGCGTGCGGGTTATGCCGCCTGCCTCCTCAACGATGACAGTGCCGGCAGCGAAATCCCAGGGGGAAAGGGCGAGGTCGTACATGAGGTCCCAGGTGCCTCGAGCGGTGTAGCAGAGGTTAAGCGCTGCCGACCCTGCACGGCGCAACGACACGTTCTGGCAGAAGAGCTCACGTGTGAGCGAAAACCCAAGGTCAACAGATGGACCCGTGGTCGTGTGGCCGAGCCCGAAGGAGACGACGGTCCCTTCGAAGGATGCGGGAGTGGAGACGTGGAGCCGCTCGGGCTTGAAGCCCTCGCCTCGGTCAAGCCAGCTGCCCTCGCCTCGGCTGGCATACCATGTTTCGCCATCAATGGGGCTGTGAATAACCCCTGTCGTGGCAGTGCCATTCTGCACGAAGCCAATCGAAATGCAGCATTCGCGGAATTTCTTGACGAAGTTAGTCGTGCCGTCGATGGGGTCGATGACAAACACGTGCGCCGCGTCCAGC
>CADBRF010000254.1 GCA_902796975.1 uncultured Coriobacteriaceae bacterium | reverse complement strand
TCTCTGCCAAGGTCTGGAGACGATGCGTGAGCTTCTCGTTTTCGCCGTAATCCACGGGACAGTCTATGATGCAGACTTCCCCAGATGCAAACGCCTCTTCGAGCGTCGGCACCAGCTCATCAGCGTCGCTGATTCGACAACCGCGCGCATGCATGCTCTGGGCGAAGAGGACGAAGTCGGGGTTGGAGAAATCCACGAACCGGCTCTCGCCGTAGCGGTCCACCTGCTTCCACTTGATGAGACCGTAGCTGTCGTCGTGGAAGATCAGAACCACGATGGGGATATGCAGCCGTACCGCAGTCTCGATTTCCTGACAGTTCATCATAAAGCCGCCGTCGCCCGTCACCGCCAACACATTGCGTTCCGGATACACGAGTTTTGCGGCGATGGCACCAGGGACAGCGATGCCCATCGTGGCAAACCCGTTCGAGATGATGCAGGTATTCGGTTTGTAGCAGCCATAATGGCGAGCAATCCACATTTTGTGGGCTCCCACGTCGGAGAGCAGGATGTCGTCCGGGCCCATCACCTTGCGGACATCCGCCAGAATACGCTGCGGTTTGAGGGGGAAGCTATTGCTTTCTGCGAACCCCTGGAATTCGCGCGCCAGTTTCGACCGGAGGTTTTGCATGCGCCGAGGCTCCTCGTGCTCCTCACAGCGTTCGGCAAGCCAGGCAAGCGAGGTAGGAATATCGCCCACCACCTGCACCGATGGCGGATAGTAGCTGTTCACAGGTACCGTCTCGACATCGATGTGGACGAGCGGGCGGTCCAGCTTGTGGTTCCACTTGCTCGGCGCATATTCCACGAGGTCGTAGCCCACGCAGATAACAAGATCGGCCTCGTCGAGCATCTCGTTCTGATAGTCCTTCTGGGGAATGCCAATCGTTCCCATGGAGTAGGGGCTATCGCAGGGGATGATGCCCTTTGCCATCATCGTGGTGACCACGGGAACGTGCAGACTCTCAGCAAAGCCAGTGACTGCCTGGGCGGCTTTTGCTCGCACTGCTGCGCTGCCCACGAGCATGATGGGATGTTCTGCAGCGTTTACCAACTCAGCAGCGTCGTCGACTTCACGCGTGTCGGGGAATTTGCTACGCACGAAAGGCGGCTGAATAGGCGTTGACCCCGGCCCTGGAGCCACCTCCATCGCTGCGATGTTGCAGGGGAAATCGATATGCGTTGCGCCTGGCTTTTCGTCCTCCTGCGCGTGTTTGAAGGCGATGCGCACGATTTCGGGTACAGAATCCGGGCGGACAATCTGCTTGGTCTTCTTGGTAATGGGAGCGTAGAGCTCGTTCAGGTTGAGGTATTGGTGCGAGGTGAGGTGCATACGATCGGTTCCCACCTGACCAGTGATGGCAACAAGCGGCGCGCCATCGGAGTTGGCATCCGCAACCCCCGTGATGAGGTTGGTGGCGCCAGGCCCAAGCGTCGCAAGGCATACGCCCGCCTTGCCGGTGAGGCGTCCGTAGACATCCGCCATAAAGGCGGCACCCTGTTCGTGGCGGGTCGTGATGAAGGTGATATTCGACTTGCCCAGCGCCTCGCAGACCTCCAGGTTCTCCTCCCCCGGAATGCCAAAGATGTATTTCACGCCTTCCGCTTCCAGACAGCGCACGAGCACCTCAGCCGCCGTCTGTTTTCCCTGTTCATGTGCACTCATAAACCCATCTCCATACGGAACCATAACACCGCCAGATATCCTAACCTGTCGAGCGGCTAGAGATGAGCGCATTCGAGCCTTTTCTCACGGTTGTAACAATGGGATTGCTCGTTCTTGCAGGAGTTCATAAAAAAAATTTGCGTTTGTTACCAACCTATCTGCGAATAGCAAAGTAGCAACGATATATTCCCGTACATTTCCTATTGTTGTATCAAGACATACTAGTAATTATGTTCAATATCTACTTACCGATATTCAAGCCAGCTGGTAACAAACGCAATTTTTCTACATAGACACCGCAGACAGCGGTCGTATAACGACAAATTCCAAAGAATTTGCCCATAATGCGTATCGTTTTTGAGCACGTCGGGAAAAATCGCAGCTTTCGTGCCTTTACTGTCCAAAGGCGACAGTTTCGGGCAGGGTGGATCCGCCGTCGATAACAACTTGGGCACCTGTGATGTAGCTTGCCTCGTCTGATGCGAGGAAGGCACAGAGCTTGCCGCATTCCTCGGGGGTGCCCAAGCGTCCCATGGGGATAGATGCCGCGATGGCCGAAAGCGCATGCGCAGGATCTTCCGGTTCGGAGGCAAGAGCCATGCCGTCGATGAGCGGGGTCTGAATAACACCCGGGCAGATGCAGTTCACGCGGATGTTCTTCTCGGCAACTTCGCGGGCGAGCGATTTCGTGAACCCGATGAGAGCTGCCTTGGTCGTTGCATAGGCGACTTCGCCCGGGTCTGCCACCATATCGCCCGTGACGGAGGCAGTTATCACAATCGACCCGCCGCCGGCTTTGAGCATGACTGGCATCGCTGCCTTACAGGCGTTCCATACGCCCTTGATGTTGATATCGATATGGGAGTCACGCCATGCGGAATCCCCTTCTGCAAAGCTCACCAGATGACAGATGCCGGCATTGCAGTCAAGCACGTCAAGCCCACCGTAGTGCTCCACGGTGAAGGCCACCAGCTTGCTGCATTCTTCCTCGCTCGTGACATCGCATTGATAACCTGTTGCCTCGTAGCCCGCGTCGCAGATGGCTTGCGCCTCGTTAAGCACCGCCTTGCCACGAGCAACCATCACGACCTTGGCGCCCTCCTTGGCAAATACGTTTGCGATTCCAAGGCCAATGCCATGCGATGCACCAGTAACAATTGCGGTCTTTCCTTCGAGTTTGCCCATAACAACTCCCTCCACGCGTTTTTGAATACCCCGTTAGCATGAGTTTGGGATGTTATGGTCCTTTTGCGGTCTGGTTTCAGGCTCGTAATGTTTCAAGCCCGAATTCGGACCGATGCACAGTGTTTGCGCATCGTGGCGTAGGGATTCTTGCGGCGAACGATTCAGCTGCCGAAGGGCAACCACAGGGCTGGCCTCGGGCAAGCAATCGCCACGGTATTTCAACGCTCGTTAGTTATGTAAAGCTTGCTTTACATACCAGCTTATCCCCTGCTAGAATATGCATGTAGACAGCGGTGAGGAGAGCTCATGTCAACAACGATGTTGAACGTACGCATTGACGAAACATTGAAGCGGCGCGGCGATGCTGTATT
>CADBRF010000253.1 GCA_902796975.1 uncultured Coriobacteriaceae bacterium | reverse complement strand
CCCCCGCCTTTTTTCATACTGTTTGCCTTTGTAAAAAGGCTTCTTTATCACTGAATCTTAATTTCGCAGCTTTCCACCCTGCAGCTTTCACCGTCTGGTGTCATGCTTTAGTGGTGCTAGTCTTCCTTTTACTTTTTCGTGTAAAATGAATTTGTGTTGTGCCTGTCAGCATTTTCTGTGCTGCTGGATGGCCTTTGGGCCACGGTATGGCTTTCAAGCCGCCGTTCGCAATATGTTCGTTTTTCTTAGGGAAAGTGGGCTTTGTCCCGCTTTCTTTGTATGTTGGAGGTGCTTTACGTAGATGGCAGATAAGAGGAGCATGCTCATAGATGCTCTTGAACCCGAGGCATGTTCTCACCATCTCGATCTTGTTGATGTTGAGATTGCTGGGACTCGGCGGAATCCAATACTTCGAGTCTTCCTCGATACCGAAGCAGGAGGAATCAATCTCGACGAATTGGCTGCTGCCCAAGAATGGGTCGATGCTCTTGTAGAGGAGATGGATCCTTTTCAGGATTCCTATACGCTTGAGGTCTCGTCTCCTGGGATTGATCGGCCTCTTCGTAAACCCGAGGACTTCCAGAAATATGCTGGCGAGGATGTTGTCATCACGTACAAGAACGGTGGCCACGGAAAGGCTACTGGTGTCCTTCAGGGCATTGATGACGATGTCGTGAGTGTAAAAGCTGCTGATGACGAAGTGCTTCACGTCAGCCTTTCCGATATCTCACGTGCTCATATCATTGGAAAAATCGATTTCTCCGGCCACAGGAAGCAATCCGAGAAATCGTCTACAACAGAATAGAAGGGAACTTTCATGGCATCTGAACTTATCGAAGCCCTTGGCGAGCTGGCCAAGGAGAAGCACGTTGACGAGTTCGTTCTTCTCGACCGTCTCGAGCAGGAACTCGCACGGGTCTATAAGCAGATTCTCAAGCTCGATTATGAGGCACGTGTCATTATCGATCGCGAAACTGGCAAGATTTATGTCTATGAGATGGTCGGCATCGGTGACGAAGATCCCGAGACAGGCGACTATGAAGAGTACGAAGAGCATGATGTGACGCCTGATGGCGTGTCTCGTATTGCTGCCCAGACCGCTAAGCGCGTCATCAATGATTTGGTTCGCGAGGCTGCTCGTGCCAGCATCTACGATGAGTTCATTGAGCGCCGAGGCGAGCTCATCACGGGCACCGTTCTGCAGTCCACCGATGACTTCACCATCATCAAGATTCGTGATGGCATCGAGGCGGAGCTGCCCCATTTTGATACGCAGCGCAACCCTGGCGAACGCAATGAAAAGCCTGCCAACGAGCACTATCAGCATAACCAGCGCATCAGGGCGCTCATTGTGGATGTTCGGGAGCCGAATTCAATTGCAGCAAGCGGCACCCGCTATGTTGGCACCCGTCCCTCGATTATCGTGAGCCGCACGCATCCTGATCTGATTCGTCGCCTTCTGGAGCTCGAGGTTCCCGAAGTCTACGACGGCGTTGTCGAGGTCAAGTCAATCGCCCGCGAGTCCGGTTCGCGTTCTAAAGTCGCTGTTCATTCCCGCGAGTCCAACCTGGATCCGGTTGGCGCATGCGTTGGCCCCAAGGGCTCCCGTATTCGCCTCGTGGTGAGTGAGCTCCGCGGCGAGCGCATCGATATCATTCCCTGGAGCGAGGACTCCCGCACCTATGTTGCCAATGCGCTTTCCCCGGCAAAGGTGAGCAATGTCTACATCGATGAGGATACGCATTACGCGACGGTTATCGTGCCCGATGACCAGCTTTCTCTTGCCATTGGCAAGGAGGGCCAGAATGCTCGTCTGGCGGCACGCCTCACGGGCTGGCATATCGATATTAAGTCCGCAAGCCTCGTGAGCTCTCAGGGCGGCATCAAACAGAAGGTCGAGTCGCTTATCGATGATGACGAGACTGAGGATGAAGAGTCCGTCACCATGTGCCAGTACGTGAGTCCAGATGGTATGCATTGCCGTAACCATGCTCGCCCGGGTTCGCGCTTCTGCGGTATCCACGCCGATGAAGAAGGGGCGATGGATGAAGAAGATAACGGGTTGCTGATCTAAATGAAGAGAAAGGCCCCGAAACGAACCTGCATTGCCTGCGGGTCCACCGATGAGAAGCGCGAGCTTGTGCGTTTTGTACGTGCGCAAGATGGAACCGTGGCATGTGATCCGGGTGGCAAGAAAGCCGGTCGCGGGGCGTATGTGTGCAGAGATTCAGCTTGCTTTGAGCGCGCCCGGAGCAAGCATCTGTTTGAAGCGCGTCTGCGTTGTTCGCTGAGCGTGGAAGATTACGAACGGCTGGAACAGGAATTCAGCGTGTGCTGCAGCGATAATGCAGCTCCGACGCGGTAGGGATGGTGAATTAATGGCGGGAATTCGCGTACACGAGCTTGCTAAAGAGTTTGGGATGACATCGAAAGAGCTTCTCGAAAAGCTCCATGAAATGAAGATACCGGCGAAGAACCATGCTTCCACGCTGGTTGACGCCTATGCTGACAAGGTTCGCAAGGAGCTTGGGCCGGAGCTTGCTGAGCGTGCAGCGAAGATTGAGGCCGAAGCGGCAAAGAAGGCCGAAGAGGCAAAGAAGAAGGCCGAGGAAGCTCAGAAGAAGGCGGAAGAGGCACATCGCAAGGCCGCTCTGGAAGAGCATGAGCGCCGCGAAGCCGAGCGCAAGGCCCGCGAGGCAGAGGAGAAGGCAAAGCGCGAGGCAGAGAAGAAGGCAAAACGCGAAGCGGAGCTGGCGGCCAAGCGCGTTCCGCGCACATCTGTCTTCGATGGTCTGCTCTCGCAGATTGCCGCTGAAAACGACCGTCTTGCTCAGGAGAAGGCCGAGCAGGAGGAGAAGAAGGCAAAAGAGCAGAAGGAGGCAGAGAAGCGAGCCGCTGCTCAGGCGGAGAACAAGTCCGAGCGCCAAGGTGACGATAACGCTGGTCGTAGTAGCGAACGCAATGCTGGCCGGGCCAATGGTGGCGCCGGCAAGAATGCTGATGCTTCCAACGGGAACAGAAAGAAGAAAAAGCGCCAGAACCAGAGGCAGCAGCCTGCCTCCGTCGATTCTGCTTCCGAAGACGATCGCTATCGCGAGATGGCGGCTCAGGCAGAACGACTCCAGCGTGACAAGGTGTTGGAGGAGGCCCGTGCCGCTGTCGCCGAGGCGGAAAACGCCTCCACTGGCAGACGCCGCAAACGAAAGGAACATCGCAAGGCTGAGGCTCAGAAGAGGGCTGAGGAGGAAGCGCGCAAGGAGGCAGAGAAGACCGGCATCCCCGTTGGCACCATCCGTGTCACGAGCGGTGTGACGGTCAGCGAATTCGCGGAGGCTCTCGGAGTCCCAGGAAACGAAATCGTAAAGCGACTTTTCCTGCTCGGCAGCCCGCTCACCCTCACCCAGTCCATGAGCGATGACCTCGTCGAGCTCATCGCTGTCGACATGGACCGCGAAGTGAAGATCATCTCGCCGGAAGAGGAGATGTCCTTTACCTTCCACGATGAGGAAGAGGATCTCAAGCCTCGCCCGCCTGTTGTCACCGTCATGGGCCATGTCGATCATGGCAAGACCTCGCTGCTTGACGCCATCCGTCATACGGGCGTGGCTGCAGGCGAAGCGGGCGGTATCACGCAGGCGATCGGCGCATCCGTGGTCTACATCAACGGCCAGCAGATCACTTTCATCGATACCCCTGGTCATGAAGCCTTCACCGCAATGCGCGCCCGTGGTGCGAAGGTCACCGATATCGTCGTGCTCGTGGTTGCCGCCGATGACGGCGTTATGCCGCAGACTATCGAGGCTATCGACCATGCCAATGCGGCCAAGGTGCCGATTGTGGTCGCCATCAACAAGATCGATAAGCCGGGCGCAAACCCCGAGCGTGTGAAATCCGAGCTCGTCGAGCGCGGTGTCGTCCCCGAGGAGTGGGGCGGCGAGAACATGTTCGTGGAGGTCTCGGCCAAGAAGAAGCTCAACATCGACGAGCTGCTCGAAACCATCATCCTCCAGGCGGAGGTTCTGGAGCTTAAGGCCAACCCCGATACGACGGCTTCGGGCTTCGTCATCGAGGCTAACCTCGATAAGGGCAGAGGCTCCGTCGCGACGGTTATCGTCCAACGCGGCACACTCCACGTGGGCGATGCTCTCGTTGCCGGTACGAGCTATGGTCGCGTGCGCGCCCTTATCAACCCCAAGGGCGAGAGCGTGAAGGAGGCAAAGCCCTCCGATCCTGTGGAGATTCTGGGTCTCAACGCCGTCCCGAGCGCTGGCGACGAGTTTGCCGTGTTCGAGGATGAGAGCGATGCCCGCAAGCTCGCTCAGGAGCGCCAGCTCAAGCAGCGTCTTGCCGCGCAGGAAAACCATTCGCACGTCAGCCTCGACAACCTCTTCGCCCGTATGGAGGCGGAGAAGCTCGCGGAACTCAACCTCATCGTCAAGGCGGATACGCAGGGCTCTATCGAGGCACTGCGCGATGCGCTCGACAAGATGGACCAGTCCGAGGTCCGCATCAATGTCATCCATGCCGCAGTTGGTGGCATCACGGAGACCGATGTTACCTTCGCAGCTGCTTCCGATGCCATCATCATCGGCTTCAACGTGCGTCCTCAGAGCAAGGCACGCGCCGCTGCCGAGCGTGAGAAGGTAGATATCAGACTCTACAAGATCATCTACCAGGCAATCGAGGACATCAACGCTGCACGCGTTGGTCTGTTGGCGCCCGAAGAGGTGGAAGTCGATACGGGCTCTGCAGAGGTCCGCGAGGTCTTCCGCATCGCCAAGGTCGGCAACATTGCAGGCTGCATGGTTACCGAGGGAGAAATTCATTCGACAGACAACGTGCGTATCGTTCGCAATGGCGTGGTTGTCCACGACGGCACCATTGCCTCTATGCGCCACTATCGCGACGATGTCAGTGAAGTCCGTGCCGGTACTGATTGCGGTATCACTGTCGAGGGCTATCAGGATATCAAGGTTGGCGACATTATCGAGGGCTACCGCATTGATAAGGTCGCTCGTAAGGAGTAACGCATGAAGCGCACGAACGCTACACGCAAGACCAGCGAGGAGCTTAGGAACAGGATCGCGAACATCATCCTCTTCCAGATTTCCGACCCGCGTCTGCAGATGGTGACCGTGACCGGTGCTGATGTATCAAAAGACCGTGCTTATGCGGATATCTACGTTTCTGCTGATAAGGGCAGCTATGAGGAAGTAGAAGCGGGATTCGAGGCTGCGAAGGGGAGAATTCGTTCTCTCCTTGCGCGCGAACTCGAGTGGCGTGTCACGCCAGAGCTTAGGTTTCATATCGACACGACTGTAGATAACGCCGAGCGCATCGCGAAGGTTCTCGAGGAGGAGCGCCAATGGCAGGATTCGATTACGCAGGAGCAATAGAGCTCTTCGACGAAGCGGATTCCATTGTCGTCTGCGGCCATGTCAACCCCGACGGAGATTGCCTTGGCAGCGTTCTCGCGCTGACCATGGCGCTCCGTGCCCGCGGCCGCAACGCGGTGCCGCTGCTTGCAACCGCCAGCAAGCCAGAGGTCTATTCCTTCCTCGACGGTTACGACCTCATGGTCCCCGCCAGAGAGTACAAGGAAACCCCGGACCTCTTCGTTGTTGTGGATGTCCCTAACCCCGAACGCACGGGAGACGGGTTCGCCGTGTTCTCCCGAGCTAAGAAATCTGTGCAGATAGACCATCACACCCCACAGAAGGAATTTGCCACCAAGACCTATGTGGATAAAGATGCGCCTGCCGCGGGTGTGCTCATTTGGGAGCTTCTTAAGCAGATGGACTGCACGTCTCCGAGTGCTGCTGCGAGCTGCTATGTTGCTCTCATGACGGATACTGGTCGCTTCCAGTTCCAGAATGCTGACGCCCGCGCCTTTGCCGCAGCTTCGGAAATGGTGGCAGCTGGCGCATCCCCTTCGGAGCTGGCAACGCTTGTCTACCAGCATCGTTCCCGGGGTGCCCTAGAGCTTCAGCGCCTGGTAATCGAGCGCATGGAAACCTTCTTCGATGGGCGCGCTGTGATTTCATGGGTTGAAGACGAGGACTTTACCAAACTTGAAGCCTCCCGCGAGAACGATGGGGATAACCTCATCGACATCATTCGCGAACTGGGAAGCGCGGAAATTGCCGTCATGCTCCGTGGCCAGCATGGCGTTGTGCGTGGCAGTATTCGTTCGAAGAATGAACGGGATGTTGCGGCAATTGCCGAAAAACTTGGGGGCGGCGGACATCGTGCTGCGGCGGGATTCACCTATCATGGAACCGTTGCCAAAGCACGAAAGCGCCTGCTCTACCTTCTCAAAGACGAATTCGCAAGCGAGCCGGAGCCGAGTGCAGACACCGGAGATCAGCAGTGAAGCGGTCCACAACGGGCCTGTGCGGGCTTCTCTCCGTTGATAAGCCCGCAGGTATGACCTCGCATGACGTTGTCGCCCGCGTGCGCCGCATAACGGGGGAGCGTCGAGTTGGCCATGCCGGCACGCTCGATCCGGAAGCAACAGGGCTCATGCTCGTGGGCGTGGGAGCCGCTACCCGCTTGTCCCAGTACATGCTGGGGCATGACAAGGCCTACAGGGCGCGCATCGTCTTCGGGGCGGCAACCGACACCGACGATCTCGAAGGAAGGGTCATCGCCCAGTCTGAGGAGGCAGCTGCCCTGCTTGCGGACAGGAACCCTGACGAGGTGCTTCGCGGCATTGTTGGCGAGCAGCTGCAATTGCCGCCTGCATATTCCGCAATTAAGAAAAACGGAGTTGTCGCCTACAAGGCAGCTCGCCAGGGAGAGATGATAGAGCTCGAACCCAGGGCGGTCACCATATATTCTGCCGAGTTTGCTGGAGCTGGCATCGTATACGAGACGCTCTCAGATGCTCAAGGCAACCCCCTGAGCATGGAGCTGCCGTTTTGGGATGTCGTACTCTCTGTGAGCAAGGGCACCTATATTCGCGCCATTGCCCGTGACCTTGGCCAGCAGCTGGGGTGCGGCGCGCATATCGGCGCGCTCAGGCGCATTTCCATCGCAGGTGAACGTATCGAAGACGCGCTCACCCTCGATGAACTTGAAGCAAGATTCTCGCGAGGGGATTCCAGCCTCTGGCTCGATCCGGTGGCGCTGCTTGGTTTTCCGGCATTGCATCTCGACGCGAATGGACTCGATGATGTCACTCATGGCCGCGCCCTTGCGCTCAACTGGGAAGATGGGGAAGCCGAAAAGGCGAGCCTCGTCTCCTGCGTTGCGGGAGAGCGGCTTCACGCGGTATATGAACGCGAAGGAAGCAAGCTCGTTCCACGCGTTGTCATT
>CADBRF010000252.1 GCA_902796975.1 uncultured Coriobacteriaceae bacterium | reverse complement strand
GCGAACCGCGAACTCACTGGCAAGACCATGGAACGTGATGATTGGCATATGGGGCCGGATGAGTACCACTATTCGGTCCTTGGGTTAATCCAGAGGCATGATGGGCGCTATCTCATCACGCGGAGAAAAGAAGACAAGGCATGGGGTGCTGGCTGGTGGGAGTTCCCCGGCGGCGCTGTGAGGGCAGGGGAGAAGCCGACGGAAGCCGTCGTTCGTGAGCTCGGGGAAGAGACTGCCATCGACGTTTCCGGGGTGCCAGGGGAGCTTGTCTGGCAATACACGCGTGTGAATCCTGACGAGGGCAACAACTACTTCATGGATGTCTTCCGGTTCACGCTCGATTTTAACGAGGACGAAGTGCATGTCCAGGAGGAGGAAGTCTCCTCCTTCAAGCTCGCAACAGCCGCAGAAATCCGTTCCCTCGCAGACCAGGGCATCTTCCTCCATTACAACAGCATCAAGGAGATTTTCGAATAGTGCTTGATTTGTAAGCTCGCCCGTGAGCTCCTCACAACACATACCAGGGCATTGATGCCGCTGCTGCAGAGATGCTCTGGTATTCTTTAAGCAGGATATTCTGAGACTGGGTCTCATGAGCATAGGAGCTTATATGGATTCAACACATGTCGATACGTCTTCTTTTCCTTGCGTAACTGGTCTTATTGGGGGAGATCAGGCAACAAACACTATGCCTAGAGAGGCACAGCAAGTTGCCCTTGAAGCTGCCTGTAATCTGCCCAAACCCTCAGAGCTCTTTGTCTCTGATATCCATGGCGAGTTTGATTCCTTCTCCCATATCGTTCACAGTTCCTGCGGGGACGTTCGAAAGCTGATTGACGATGTTTTCAGCGAGGAATTGAGCAAGGCCGAACGCGGGGAACTCGCTGCTTTCATTTATTTCCCCCACAAGAAATATGAGACGATGCAAAAGACCGACGCGAAGTGCTTCCTTCCCTGGCTTGAGCGCTCCCTTGACTGCCTTGCTCGCCTCTGCAACTACATGTCCGCATTCGCCACGGTATCACAGCTCCGCTCGAAAATTGGTGGTCCCTATGCGGGGCTGATTCTCGAGCTTGTGCACGCCTGTGAGGGGGAGCCGAGAACAGAATATCGCGCCTCGCTCGTTGCTCGGCTTGCCCGCGAACCCTTTGCCGTTGATGTCGCCGAACAGCTTGCAGCATTGCTGAATGACCTGCTGATGCCACAGATTCATATCGTTGGCGATGTCTATGACCGGGGTCCTGCGCCCGATGCCATCTTGGATCTTATTGAAGAACTTCCCCATGCTGATATCGAGTGGGGCAACCACGATATGGTCTGGATGGGCGCCGCGCTCGGCCAACGAGGCTGCATTGCCCATGTTGTTCGCAATTGCGCACGGTATGGCAACCTTGGTATCCTCACCGATAGCTATGGGCTCAATCTCCAGCCCCTGTATGATTTCGCTCTGAAAGCGTATGACGGCGGCAACACTGATGCCTTTGCTCTCAAGTCTGAGGAGGGTCTGGATAAAGACCTTGTCGACCTTTGCAGAAAGGTCCAGAAAGCCGTTGCAATCCTTCAATTCAAGGTGGAGGGGCAGCTTATCGATAAATATCCGAGCTTTGGTCTCGAATCACGAAAGCTCCTCGGCATCATCGACTATGACAAGAAGACCGTGGTATCCGATGGCGTGGAATACGCATTGACCGATATTGACCTTCCTACGGTTGATCGCACCAACCCCTATGCGCTCACCGAGGACGAAGAGCGTGTCATGTCCCATCTGAAGCACGAATTCCTTTCGTGTGAGAAGCTTCAGCGCCATATCAAGACCCTGCTCGATCGGGGAAGCCTCTACAAGGTCTGCAACGGCAACCTTCTCCTTCACGCCTGCGTGCCGCTTAACCCCGACGGCAGTCTTAAGACCGTCGATGTGTTCGGCGTGCCCTGTGCGGGAAAATCTCTCTATGACGAATGCCAGAAATGGGTCTATGCCGCCTTCAGGTCTGACGATCCTGCCGTGCGCGAGAAAGGCCGGGATTTCATCTGGTATCTCTGGCTTGGAGAAGGCTCCCCGCTCTTCGCCAAGAGCAAGATGGCGACCTTCGAAATCTATCTGTGCGAAGACAAGGCAGCGCGGAAGGAAGAAAAGAACTCCTTCTATAAGCTGTTCGATGATCCCTCGGTGTACGAGAACATCCTTCAAGTATTTGGTCTCGACCCCGAAACAGGCCATATCATTTGCGGACATGTTCCGGTCAAAGCGAAGAAGGGCGAAGACCCCGTCAAGGCAAATGGTAAGGTCATCTGCATCGATGGAGGCATGTCGACGGCCTATCAGAAGTCTACTGGCATTGCGGGTTACGGGCTTGTCTCGCGGTCAACTGACTTGACCCTCTACGCCTTCGACCCCTTCCCGACGGTCGATGGTGTTGTCAGCGCAGACAAAGACGTTTCGTGCGAGGCCCGTGTAATCGAAACCTACAATCCTGCCAAGACGATAGCGGATACGGATTGCGCCTCTGAAGTCACTGCCTATCTGGCCTCCATGACAGCTACCTCGTAGACGTTTGTCGTGTGATGAGTCACCAGTTTCATCACACGACACTTACCTCGTAGTCAAATGGCATGAAATCAATAATCAATAGAGCTGAAGAGGGGGCTATCGAGCTCGACGACACTGTCTAGCTCTACGAGGGTGTCGTCCTCCAGCCTGAGAAAGCGCTTGCTTGTGTCGATCGTCTCGAGCCTTCCGTGGACGCGGCGTATTGCACCACCTTCTTTGTGTTCGTCTGGGATGAAGAAGGAAATTGCCACGTCGGGCTTGTCGTTGGCATGTTCGGCAAGCATGTGCAAGCGCCAGTCCAATTCAGCCCGAACGTTCTCGTCATAGGAGGTCCGGGTTTCAGTGGTCCGTGCAGCTTCCTGAATTTCCTCTTCGTAGCCGGTTTGGGCGATAAAGGGAGAGAATTGTGCGGCGCGCGCCTCTCGTGACATTCTCGGATGCGTTGTCGGCTCGTGATGGGGG
>CADBRF010000251.1 GCA_902796975.1 uncultured Coriobacteriaceae bacterium | reverse complement strand
TTTCTTCTTATCTTTATGCTTGCCCATAGCTACCTCCGATACCATCTATTGGAACGCGTCTAGTATACCGTCATCCTTGCATGGGGCAAGGGACGGGAGAAAACGACACCGCTACACTTTGATACACAAAGAGGGGTCCACTTGTGCGGACCCCTCCTCAGTTGAAGCTATGTATGTCTAGACTATTAGTTCTGCTTCACAACGTTGCTGGCCTGGAGCTTGCCATTCTGGCCGGTCGTGACGTCGAAGGTGACCTTGTCGCCCTCGTCAAGCGTCTTGAAGCCGTCCATCTGGATCTCGGAGAAGTGAACGAACAGGTCGTCTCCGTCCGGACGAGCGATGAAGCCGTAGCCCTTGTCAGGATTGAACCACTTAACAGTACCTTCAGCCATTTGTAACGCCTTTCCTCTTTGCCCTGAGATTTGGGGCACTAATACACGACATTGGGGCGGCCAAGCCTTTCTGTCGCTGATGCCTGCCACGTGCTTTCGCGCGCAACGTGCACAAGTTTACGTGAACGAGCGAATACGTACAAGAGTAATTCAGCGCAAGTTCGTGAAAGACATTTTTTATTCACAATAAGGTTAGTCAGTCTATACAAATATACTTATAAGTATAATAATTTCGGTGCCGTTTCTATCGGTAACCAAGAAAGAGAACAGAAGACAAAAGTGTCGTCGAATTCGTATTGACTCTAGCAATGCAGAGGTAGATAGAAGACTGGAGATAGAGAAAGGAAGGGTTCACCGTGCATTGCCCAGTGACCCTTCCTCATGATTATTATTCGCAAGAATCAGCTTTATGCTCAGATGCCTCTAGCGGAAAACAGGTTTTAGCTGGAGATCTCTATCCTCTGCACATCCCCGGCGGAGACTCGAGCTAGTCGGAAATCTCTATTTCCTGAACGAACTCATTCTTAATTTTGCCAACAAGCTTTTGAAGTGCATCGATGACATGGGGCCTGATATCGCCACCGATGAAGACGTACATGATGTCATCGCCCACCTGCAGCGTGCCCTCGTTGAGCCAAGCGCGAACGTATTCGATGCCTTCCCAGGTTTTAGCCTCTTCGACAGCGGCGGCAACAGCCTCGTGGTCATAGGAGAAGTTCATACCCGTGACCTTCGTGCCATCGTCAACACCCTGACGAACAAGCTTCTTGGGGAGCTCACGCACAACACCATTGTGAGCGAGGTACATGCCACAACGAGGAGCAGATTCATCAGCCTTTGCCTCTGCCAGCCATTGATCCATCGAAGGTGATTGCTTAGCCATAGACAGCCTTTCTGTTTGGGAATTTACATCCTGCTACTAGTACGCGTAGATTATACCGTTGGATGAATAATAGGCAATCGAGGAATGCGACATTTCGCCTATTTCAGCAGGCAAATTGGCCACGCCTTTCTAAGGCTTTTGCAGGAACCCGAGTAGAATGCTTTTACTAGCGCACATCCGCTCCCTGCACTCGATATGTGGGAGTCCAAGTATCCTGGCGATAGGCATCGCCAAAAATCAAAAATAGTCTAATCCCAAATATTTCTAGATTATTTGGGACGGCCTTGTTCAATTGCTTTAAAAAGAATGCATTTATTCGAATGAATTGGGATTTCAATATCCAAGGAATACGAATGTATCCCGAATTACCTCAAATAGTGAGAGATGCTATTCAAGTGCCATGAATAGGCTCTAATTATGAGAAAATATTGGGATAGCACTATTCAATAAGAACAATCCAACGCAATTTACCCTCTTGCTATTGGGATAGCTATGTTCTAGCGAGGTGATTCAATGCATACAGCATTGCAGTATGGGGTCTTCCTACTCATCCGTTTTTCAAAACACCTAATATTGTTCAAATTGCCATGCAATGAACATGTATATCCCGATCTAACACTATATTTCTGGGATTTAATTACTCATTAACATCATATTTTAGAAATATTAGAGACACAAATGGGATATATCTGTTCTCGGAAGATCTAATCTTCCCGAGCAGCTACATACCACCGGAAACTGAGATAACCTGCCCTGTGATATAGCTCGCCGCCTCGCTCGCGAGAAAGACACAGGTTCTTCCGATATCTAGTTCCGGATCGCCAAAATGGCCCATGGGGATCTGCTTTTCCATGCCCTCGTATACCTCGGGGAAATCCTTCTTCCATCTTTCAAGGTTTCCAGTTGCCGCCAGCGGACAGACCACGTTGACGTTTATTCCTTCTGGAGCCCATTCGCGAGCCACCACCCTGCTCATCGCCGTAATCGCTTCGCGCGCAGCAGCATAGCTCGCCTGGCCTTCTAGCCCGGCAACTGAAGCGGTCGAGGAGAAGTTAATAACTGACCCATGCGTAACGGCGAGCTTCTCATGGCAAGCACGCATCCACCTAGCAGCAGTGAGAGGCCCCGTCTCAAATGCGCGGGAAAAATCCGCATCAGTCTGACGAACGAAAGAATCTCCCGTCTTGGCCACAATCGTCGTGTTCACGAGGATGTCCAAGCGCCCGAAATTCTCGAAGACGACAGACGCCGCTTTCGAGATGCTCTGCTCGCTCAGATTGTCAATGCGTACGGGCAGAACTTGCACGCCAAATTCTTCTAGTTCGCGTGCCGCTTTGAGGCGGCTCGCATTGCGCCCGATTACCGCAATATCTGCCCCCGCCTTTGCAAAGGCACGGCCCACGCCATAGGGAATGGTATGCGCTTTGCCAGCGCCAGTTATGATGGCAACTTTTCCTTCGAGTTCTCGTTCGGACATTATCGAGTCTCCTTGCGCAAGAGATTGAAAGCCACCAGGGAACTCATTCAGCTCCCCGCTGGGGATTACCTAGCGTCCTTGTGCAGCGGCCTGCAGAGCTGCCAGAAGGTGACCGCACTCGCAGCTGCGACATTGAGCGAATCGACGTTATGGGACATGGGAATGCGCACCGTGTAATCACAACCCGCAATGGTTCGCTTGCTCAAGCCATCTCCCTCCGTCCCAAAAACCATGGCGAGCTTGGGTTCTGCCATGAGTTCTGGGGCATCCAAAGGAATGGAGTCATCGGAAAGCGCAAGAGCAGCGGTCTTGAATCCAAGCTCATGCAGCTTTGCCAGCCCGGCATCAGGCCAATCGTGCACGTCATTGCCCAGGCGTGTCCATGGCACTTGGAATACCGTGCCCATCGAAACACGAACCGCCCTCCGGTAGAGCGGATCGCAGCAGGTGGGAGTGACCAGCACCGCGTCCACATCAAGAGCCGCAGCAGAGCGGAAAATAGCTCCGACGTTTGTATGGTCTACGATGCCTTCGAGAACGGCAACTCGTTGCGCGTTTGCGAGCAGGTCTTCGACCCGTGGAAGAACAGGACGGCGGAATGCGCAGAGCACGCCACGCGTGAGCTTGAAGCCGGTGAGCGCGCTGAGCAGCTTTTCATCCCCTGTGTAGACGGGGAACTCTTCGGAAGAGGCATTGAGAGCTGCGCGGATGCGAGCGTTCTCGTCTTTTGACTCCAACTCATACCTCTCGGGCAGCGCACCGGAGCCGCAAGCTTTGTTACTGAGCGCCCAGGCTTTCGAACAGGCTTCTATGAGTTCGGTCTCTGGTTCAAGATGTGCACGTCCCATGAGCAGGGAGAGCGGGCGTAGACCACCTTCCAGAGCCCGCCAGATTACCTTGGGGGACTCTGCAATGAATATTCCCTTTTCCGGCTCGAGCTTGCTTCTGAGCTGAGCTTCTGTGAGATGGGCGTAAACGTCGAGCACCGGATTATCGAGCGATGTGACCTCGATAACCCGATGCCCATACACCCCGGAGCAGGACTTTTGCCCCGCCCCGGTTCGATCTCCGTTCATTAAGTGAATTACTCCTCGACCAGCTCGAACTCGTCCGCGCTAGCACCACAGAGCGGGCAGACCTCAGGTGGCTCTTCGCCCTCGAAAATGTAACCACAAATCTTGCAACGCCATTTCTTCATAGCGGCTTTCCTTTCCTATTGCCGGTTTGCGTCCGGCTAAAGTGCGGGACAAGCGCTTCCGTACACCATTGGCGGAAGCACAGGGGGCGAGTCTAGTAGTTCTGAGCAACCAGCTCGAAGTAGGACTGCGGATGGCTGCAGACAGGGCAGATTGCAGGCGGCTCTTTGCCGATGGAGATATGACCGCAGTTGCGGCAAATCCAGATAGCGTCGCCATCGCGGCTGAAGACCAGACCCTCGTCAATGTTCTGGATGAGCTTGCGGTAGCGCTCCTCATGGTGTTTCTCGACAGCGCCGACCATGCGGAAGCGAGCTGCGATCTCGACAAAGCCCTCTTCCTCGGCGGTCTTTGCGAAACCATCATACATATCGGTCCACTCGTAGTTCTCGCCATCGGCTGCGTCATGCAGGTTGGTCAAGGTGTCGGGGATATCGCCCTCATGAAGATACTTGAACCAGATCTTTGCATGCTCTTTCTCGTTCTTGGAAGTCTCCTCGAAGAGGGCAGCGATCTGCTCGTAGCCATCTTTCTTAGCCTTGCTTGCGTAGTACTGGTACTTGGTGTGAGCCTGAGACTCGCCGGCAAAAGCTGCCTGCAGGTTCGCTTCGGTCTTGCTTCCCTTGAGTTCCATGTGAACTCCCTTCACATCGGTTGTATATCCGAATACGTGCCATATTCTACCAGCACCGGCAGACACTGATTAACTCGGAAAGTCGAATTCATTATTTATTTACCCAAAAGATGGGTCTCGCCCTCAAAGCATAAGCAACTTTTTAGGGAAGATGCCAAAACACGGATCGCTTGGGCAGAAACAGCCTCAGGGAGAACCTTCGTCGATGACCCGCTTATGTTTCCTGCGACAGCCCGTTCAGAAAAAATCCCCGCAAGGCTCTGGATGGAAAACTTGCGGGGAACGAGAAATTCAAACGAGCTCTCCTACTGTTGAGCGAGCGGGACACGTTTCTTTGAAACGTCTTCTCCAATCTCCGCGGCGAGGTCTTGCATGAGCTTCTTTGCCTTGCGGGAAAGCTTCTGCGGAGTGACCACGGTGACGTGCACGAGCATGTCGCCACGTTGCTTTTCCTTGCGGAAACGGGGCAGGCCATAGCCCTTCACGCGGAGCGTCTGGCCAGTTTGGCATCCAGCGGGAATGTGGACTGGAACCTGCTCGTCGGGCATGATGCCAACAACCGTGATGTCTGCACCGAGCGATGCCTGCGCAATTGTGACATGGGCGCGTGTATGGAGGTTGTCTCCCTCGCGCTCGAAGTATTCGTGCGGCTCGATGCGCACTGTGGCGATGAGATCGCCTGCGGGAGCGCCGTTCATGCCAGCTTCGCCACGACCAGAGAGGCGAACCTGTTGACCATCGCGAATGCCCTTGGGAATCTCGATGGTGAGATGTTCGCGGTCGGGGACACGGCCTTGGCCCTGGCATTCGGGGCAGGGCTTATCGATGGTACGTCCCGTGCCGCCGCAATCGGGGCAGGTAGTTGCCGTTTGCATGTTGCCGAGGAAGGTGTGCTGAACGCTGACCACGCGGCCAGACCCATTGCACTTTTTGCAGGTGACCTCTCCGCCGCCTTCTGCAGCTCCAGAGCCGCCGCACTCCTCGCACGGTGCAAGGCGGTCGTATACGATTTCCTTCTTGGCGCCGAGCGCGACATCTTCAAGCGTGAGCCTCAAGCCAACGCCCATATCGCGGCCATCGCGCCTCCGTTGCGCACCTCGGCCGCCTCCACCGCCCATACCGCCGAAGAAGGAGCTGAAGATATCGCCAAAGATGTCGCCCATATCGACGTTCTGGTAGCCGCCAAAGCCCTGAGCAGCATCTGCCGTGCCAAAGCGGTCGTACATCGCCTTCTTCTGAGGATCGGAGAGAACGTCGTACGCCTCGTTGAGTTCCTTGAAACGCTCCTCGGCATCCGGAGCCTTGTTCACATCGGGATGAAGTTCCCGTGCCTTGCGACGAAAAGCCTTTTTTATCTCTTTTTCATCGGCATCACGACCGACACCCAATATGTCATAGTATTCGTAAGCCAAAACTCGCTCCCGATATCCCCCTCGCGCGCACAGCGTGCGCCGAAACACTTGCAACGTTGCTATTTTCTTGTACGAGCAGGATGTTGGCGGGAATCGTTTCCTAGCCGTCACAAACACGGGCGGGTGGTTAAGGCTCTGTAATCTGTCGTGCCGTTGAAAGGCTTCACGCCTTCCGGCGGGGCAACCTCCTGCATGTCAAACCTAGGCGAGTCCCCAGATTTCTTCATAGATCTCGTTGCCCATAAGCCAGCCGCGCTCAGTGGGAGCAAGGTGGCTGCCGGAAACTTGCACGAGCTCGCGTTGCTCAAGGCGTTGCATAACCTCGGAAATAGCTGGTTCGAGATCTCGTACATGGTCTATTCGCTCCATGGGGACACCCTCGCTTCGGCGAAAACCAAGCATGAGGTCTTCGAGCGCCGCTGCCCTCTCATCGAGCAGCTCGATATTTGTCTCTGGGTGCCCAAGCCCCGTACTGAACCGCGCAGAATCCGCTGACGAGGAGACCCGTACCCTGAACACGTTTGTTTCGGAAAGGGGGTCTGAAGCATGAGGTGAATCGGCGGGCAAGGCGCTGGAAACCTCTTCCGCTGTGCCAAAGATGCCCACTTGCTTGCACAGGTCCCAGTCTTCTCTCGAAAGCATCGAGGAGGATCCGGCGCCCAAGCCGAGGTACTCAACGCCAGTCCAATAGGCGGTGTTGTGCTTTGACTCGAAGCCAGGATAGGCATAGGAGGCGACTTCGTAGCGGTGCATGCCAGCAGCGCTGAGAATGTTTTCTGCCCGCTCCATCATGTCTGCCTCCTCGTCATCACTCGGAGGCATGACCTCTCCCGCATCGATGGCACGAGCAAGCGGCGTTCCATCTTCAATCATGAGTGGATAGATGCTCACATGCTTGACACCCAGCTCGATGGCGTGGTTTACGCCCTTCTCCCACGAGGCCATTGTCTGCCCGGGGCCGCCGCAGATGAGGTCGATGGAGACGTTCTCCTCGCGTGTCTGCACATTAGAGATGGCGCGCTCCGCATCGGCAGCACTATGGATTCTCCCATAGGCTTTAAGCACTGCATCGTCAAAGCTCTGCACGCCGATGCTGAACCGATTGACACCTAGGGCGAAGAGGTCCATCACCATCCGCTCGTCAATGGACTCGGGGTTTGCTTCTATGGTGAATTCGCTTACATTCTCGAGATTGATGGAGAGCGAGAGAAGGTAGACGAGGCTGTTGAGCCGCCGCCCGCCCAGATGCGTGGGCGTGCCGCCACCGATATAGATGGTTTTTATAGAACCAAGGAGACCAGCACGAGACGCCCTGCGGATTTGTAGGCTCAGTGCGTCGATATAGGCATCCATAGCTGCTTCGTCATTGCAGGCAGACGTGGCGAAATCGCAATAGGCACACCGGGCCTTGCAAAAGGGTATGTGCAGATACAGCGCCTGTATCATGGCTTCTCCTCGTCTGTGCGGTCTTAACGCCCCTCGCGAGACAAATGCTTTTCGGCGGCATCGATAATGCCAGCAAAATCCTCGTAGCTGGTGGCAAAGCTCAGTTCGCGCCTGAGCGTTGCGGCACCCGGCGTGCCATGCAGATACCAGGCAAGCTGGGCGCGAAGGGGCGTAAGATGCTCGTCTCCCTCAAACCCCACGAAGAGGTCAAGGTGTTCCCGCATGGTCTCTAGACGCATCCTCTGCGTGGGCTCGACGCCTTCAAAAATCCAGGGGTTGCCGCGGGCGCCACGGGCCACCAGCACCGCGTCCACGCCGCATTCCTTCTGCATGCGCTCGGCATCTTCGCGCGTCCAGACATCACCGCTCCCGGCAACGGGAATTGAAACCGCCTCTTTCACCTGCCGGATGATGCTCCAGTCTGCCTCGCCCCGGTAGAACTGACGGGCGGTTCTGCCATGAACAGCAACAAGCGCAGCTCCCGCCTCTTCCAGCCTTTGCGCGAAAGAGACAGCGTTGATGGTCTCTTCGGTCCAGCCGCTTCGGAACTTCGCCGTGACAGGGACAGAGACGGCATCTGCCATACGTGCGATGATTTCCGCAGCGAGGTCGGGGGTCTTCATGAGAGCCGAGCCCTCCCCCTTGCCCGCCACCTTGCGCACAGGGCAGCCCATATTCACATCGATGAAGGCGAGTCTCTCCCCCAACTGACGCTCAACGACTGCTGCCTGGTCTGCCATGCAGAGAGGGTCACTGCCAAAGAGCTGCACGGCAAACTGCTGCTCTTCGGGAGCGGGGCCGATAAGCGCGAAGGTCTGAGCTCCCCCATACTGCAGGCCCTTGGCACTCACCATCTCGGAATAGGTGATGCCCGCACCGTGCCGTATGCAGATAGTGCGGAATGCTCTATCGGTTACTCCCGCCATGGGGGCGAGCCAGAGAGGGTTCTTCAGGAAGTTGTCAATTGCGGAGCTCAAACGCTTTGCTCTTTCTCCAAGCTCAAAGGCTATTCGTCATCAACGGAGAGGAGGGCCATAAAGGCCTCTTGCGGGACCTCGACATTGCCAATGGCCTTCATACGCTTCTTACCCTGCTTCTGCTTCTCAAGCAGCTTGCGTTTGCGCGAGATATCGCCGCCATAGCACTTTGCCAGGACGTCCTTGCGACGCGCCTTGACGTTGGTACGAGCGATGACACGTCCCCCGATTGCGGCCTGGATGGGCACCTCGAAAAGCTGTTGGGGAATGATGCCCTTGAGCTTGACCGCCAGGGAATGTCCCAGGCGATACGCCGCATCCTTATGGACGATGAAGCTGAGTGCATCAACCGGGCTGCCCGCGAGCAGGATATCGAGCTTGACGAGCTCGCTCGTACGGTAGCCACAGATATCGTAGTCGAGCGAAGCGTAACCCTTGGTCCGGCTCTTGAGCTGGTCAAAGTAGTCCATGATGACCTCTGAGAGCGGCATCTCGAACTTGAGTTCTACTGTGGTTTGAGAGAGGTACTGCATGTTCTTGAAGATGCCGCGATGTTCGGTGGTGAGGTCCATGACCTGCCCAATGTAATCGGGTGGGATGATGATATCCGAGGTGACATAAGGCTCCTCGATATGGTCAATCCGAGCAGCATCGGGCATATCCTGCGGCGAGTGGATAAGTTGCATGGACTTGTCCGAGAGATAGGCATGGTATTCAACGCTCGGCGACGTAGCGATGAGGTCGAGGTTAAATTCGCGCTCGAGTCGCTCCTTGACCACTTCCATATGGAGCAGGCCGAGAAAGCCGACAAGGAAGCCAAAGCCAAGCGCCTGACTCGTCTCGGGCTCGTAGACGAGAGCGGGATCGTTCAGGGTGAGCTTCTCAAGCGCATCGCGGAGCTGCGGGTATTGATCGGAATCTATGGGATAGAGGCCGGTGTAGACCATGGGCTTGACCTCGCGGTAGCCCGGAAGCGGCTCCTCTGCACCGTGTTTGGCGAGTGTGATAGTATCGCCCGTGCGCACGAGGCTCGGGTCTTTGAGGCCCGTAACGACGTAGCCGACCTCGCCCACGGTGAGCTCATCGCGCGGAGTCTCCTTGGGCCTGCGCACGCCGACCTCTTCAAGCAGGCATTCGTTGCCTGTCTGCATGAAGCGCACGCGCTCCTTTGCCCTAAGAGAGCCATCCACGACGCGCACCAGGGCCACTACGCCACGATAGGCGTCGAAATAGGAATCGAAAATGAGCGCCTTGAGCGGGGCGTCTGCATCCCCCTTTGGTGAGGGAATGCGCTCGACTACGGCTTCAAGCAGGTCGTGAACGCCCTCACCGGTTTTACCGCTCGTGAGAATCGCCTCATCCGCCGGAATCGCGAGACCTTCCTCTATCTCCGCGCGGACGCGCTCTGGGTCTGCAGCTGGAAGATCGATCTTGTTGATGGTGGGGATGATCTCGAGGTTTGCGTTCATGGCGAGCAACGCGTTGGCAACTGTCTGAGCTTCAACCCCCTGCGTCGCGTCCACCACGAGAACCGCACCCTCGCAGGCAGCGAGTGAGCGGCTTACCTCGTAGCTGAAGTCGACATGGCCCGGCGTGTCGATGAGGTTGAACATGTACTCTTCGCCGTTGTCTGCGTGATAGATAACGCAGACAGCCTGCGATTTGATGGTAATGCCACGCTCGCGCTCGATATCCATGGAGTCGAGCACCTGCTCGACCATATCGCGCTCGGCGATGGTATGCGTGAGCTCGAGTACACGGTCTGCCAGCGTTGATTTGCCGTGATCGATATGGGCAATGATGGAGAAATTCCTAATATGCTGAAGATCCATGCTCGTCCGTTTCGCTACTCAAGCTCCGTAAACTGCGGTGAACCTGCACCAGCTCGCACATCAAGGACATGCAAGACGCGAGAGAGCAATGGTGCACCCCACTGAATGAGGATATAACAAAAGAGGCCGCCCGTGAGGACGGCCTCTCACAGCCTATGGGCAAACGCCTGTTATTTGGTCATAGAGTTGACCAGAGCCATGACACCGCTCTTGCGGTTTGCAGCCTGGTTCTTGTGGATGATGCCCTTGCCAGCAGCCTTGTCGAGACGGCGGCAAGCGATACGTGCAGCTTCCTGAGCTGCCTCGACATCGCCAGCAGCAACAGCGTCACGCACGTGACGGACGGAAGTCTTGAGCTCGGACTTGACCGCGCGGTTGCGGATGCGGCGCTTCTCGTTGGTCTTGATACGCTTCTTCTGAGATTTGATGTTCGCCATTCTCGGCATTTCCTTTCAGTGCAAAATTTTCAAGCAACCAGACTTACATACGGTTGCGATGCGACAAACGCAGAGATAATAGCATAGAGATTCTCCATATGTCAGCACCGCAAGAGAAAATTCCGGGTGAGAGTGCACTCTGCGCCGCGGGATGAAGCCTTCTTGCAATCTGTATTGGTCGAAATGCTAACACAGAAATGCCACAAGACCCAGAGCCTGCTCGCCACGCGGTTTCTTTTGGGCACATGCGGTACAGGACCGCACCGCGAGCCTCCCTACCGCACGGTAACGCCGAGGACCCAGCGTTCGAAGGTGATGGCGGGGTCAGCACCGGTTTTGAGGGCCTTCTCCGCATCAGCAGCGGAGATGAGTGCTTCCCGCAGCTCTGCGGCGGTGAAGTTTCGCGCTTGGCGGAAGCACTTGTCTTCAAGCCAGCCAGACTTCTTTAAGTCGGCGGCAAAACCCGCCCTGTCGTTGCGTCGGTCGTATCCCTTCGCATAGAGGAGCTCACGCACGCATCGCACGGCATATGAGAGCGACCCAAACGGAGCGTTCAGGTCCACGCGCTTGAGCACCATCTCCACTTTGCGCGGGTCCCTCTCGAACATAGCATCGGTCAAGTCCCAGGGCTTGACTTCCGCCGTCCTGGCAACCATTTCGTGCACTTCTTTTCGACCGATATGCGCGCCCCTGCCAAGCGCCAGGGCAATCTTTTTCACTTCAGTATCGAGCCGCGTTGTGGACTCCCCCACCATGGCGATAAGGTCAGTCGCCGCCGCCAGATCCATGGAGACGCCAGCCGCCTCTGCATAGCGAACCACCTGGTTGGGCAAGCTTTTCTTGCTCTTAGGGTTACAGTCGATGATGGTCTGCTTGCCAAGCTTGGCAATCACCTTGTAGAGCTTCTTGTTCTTAGCGAGTTTGGCAGAGGTGAGGGCAAGCACCGTAGTAGGATTCGGGTTGTCCAGGTATTTCACAAGGCTCTCCTGGATGGATGCTGCTGCCTTATCGATATCCTTTACGATGACAAGCCGATAGGGGCTGGCAAAAGGAAGCGTTTCACAGGCATTGACAATGGCAGGGCCCTCTGCGTCTGCAGAATTGAAGGTGTCCTTGTTGAAATCGAGGTTGCCCAAAGAACTCACGCGTTTAACGAGGCGGTCAAGCACAAATTGCCGTTTCACCTCATCGCTGCCATCAATGAGGTAGACAGGCAGCAGCTTGTTCTCAGCCATGGGGCAATTCCTCCCGTCGTTCAGTCGCGGGGGCAAGCATCGTGCCGGTATCATCTCTGTGTGGAAACGCCAAGACGCTCTTTGGAGAACGAGACCGTAATATCCCCCTCTTCATCCGTTCGATACACCTTAACACGGCAGGCGGCAAGGAGGTCGAACGTTTCCTGTGCGGGGTGCCCGTAGCTGTTATCCGCGCCGACGCTGATAAGCGAAAACTCTGGCTTGAGCTTGTTGAGGTCTTCCGCAGTCACCCCTCCCCGGCTCCCATGATGGGGTTCTTTGATGAAATCGACATCTCCAACCTTGTCGCAAAGATCCTTGAGTGCCTCATGCTCCGCATCTCCCGAAAAAAGTGCTCGCGCTTCGGGGTTTCCATCTCCATCAGCATCATAGGTAAGCAGGTTTACCAGGCTATCGTTGTTCTCGCTTTTTCCTCCTTTCTCGGGAGCGATGAGCACAAGCGAGAAGTGCCCAATGCGAGAAATCGCGCCGGGGCGCACCCCCTCAGCGCCACGGCCACCAGTTGCCCACTCGGCAGCTTTCAATACAGATTTTTCCTCTTCCGCATTCAACAGATCGGCGTGCACAAACACATGGTCGACGGGCACAACCCCTGTAAGCGCAGAGAGCGCGCCAGCATGGTCTGCGTCTTTGTGGGTAATATAGACCGCATCGAGATGTTTGACGCCATGCCGTGCAAGTGCCCGCTTGAGCACCGCCCCATCCTCGCCCGTGTCAATGAGCACAGCTGCGGTGCCATCGTGTATGAGCATCGAGTCCCCCTGGCCAACATCCAGCTGGATGACTTCAGCTTCGCTTTTGAAGCCGGGAAGAATTCCCACGGCGGCTTGATGAAAACCGCCCATCCCTGCGCTGAGCAGCACAATGAGGGGCACTGCAAAGACGCATGCGCACGCTCTGAGGCGCCCTCGCGCAGAAAGCTCGCGAGGTGGGCACGGCCATACCGCCCAGATTAAGACTAGCAGCAGCGTTACGGCAAAGCTCGCGGGCAACGCCTGGTGGTCAAGCGGAACGCATGCGAGAGGAGCATCCGCAAGAACATGAACTATGAAGGCGGCTGCATTTGCAATAGCTCCATCGACTTGGAGAAGCACTGCTCCCGGAGCCGGCAGCAATACACCCAATATAAGGGCCACGACACCCAATCCGAGCACGGAAGTCACCAACGGCCCAACGAGAAGCATCGCCACCGGAGAGATGAGTGGGAACTGCACGAAGAGGGGAACAGATGCAGGAAGCGTTGTGATTGTGGCTACAAGCGTTGCCGCAACTGGGGAGACAAGCTTACTGGACCATGCCGGAAGTAGAGCCTTCAACCAGAGCTCCGCAAGCGGAGAAAAGAGCGCGAGACCCAGTACTGCAAGCACGGAGAGAAGGAAACCCACGGAAAACGCTATAGTTGGCTCAATCCCCAGAAAACAGAGCACGCACAGCGAGAGGGCGTTGATAGCCTGCTTACGTCTCCTTGCAAGACCTGCTGAAAGCCCAACCACGCACATGAGGCATGATCTGGCAGCCGAAGGAGCTCCTCCCGTGAGCGCCACATAGGATATGAGCAATCCGGTAAGCACGACGACCCTGAGACGGCGCCCGAAGGGAAGCAGGTTCATAAGCCAGCCTGCAAGCGAGGAGACGATTGCCAAATGAGTTCCCGAAACCGCCATGAGATGCGCAAGCCCTGTCGTTCTGAAGTCCTGTTCGAGTTCTGTCCCCGCAAATGTTGTTTTATTTCCGAGCAGGACTCCGGCCATGAGCCCTGACGCGTCACCCCCGAGCGTGGATAGTTTTTCGAACGAGCCGTCTCGAAAGGGCGTCAGCCATCCGCGAATACCGGGGCAGTAGCCAGACTCTTCTGCAGACGATAGTTTGACCGTACCGGCATAGCCATTCTTGTGATACCAATGCCCCGATTCATCCGGGTCAAGTCTCAACAAGGTTCCCCGGGCCTGAATGCGGTGGCCAGCGTCAAGCGGTTCCATCTCCTCGGGCCATTGGATACGGACCGGTACCTGGCGCCCAGGCAGCACAAGCTCTGCAGCGGAAACCATCCCATAATCACGCTCCTGGGGATCTCCTACAAGGTCAATCTCCACTTTATTCGCCAAGCTCACTGCCAGCTCTGCCCTCCCGACGTCATCTTCCCATGCTTCCCATCGAAGCGATGCGCAGAGAGCAATGCAGGCAACAGCAGCTAATAGGGCGAATGCGACGACAAGAGCGTTCTTTCCAAAGGGGCGTGAAGCAGTGCCGTTGTTCGCTCGGTTCGGTTTCGTTCGTTTCCGGATACACGCGGCCAAAACAACAGCGCCCAGCAGAATCATCACGATACGCCACAAGCTGTCAGCGTCCTGGAACTCGTCGATATATGAACTCCAGCTCACATATTCAATTGCCAGCACCGCCACCCAAGCTCCTGCCGCGCACAGAAAAAGCGGTCCCAGAGCAGGAGCGGAATGCCATGGTTCTTGTTCCAGAAAGCCAGCGCCCCCATCAGCAAGCCCAAACAGCGAGCTGGAATTCTTCTCGTCCATCACCTCCTCGTTTCCATGTGCGTCAGCATCAGATCGCCACCTTACCCTTCA